>WTHG01000356.1 GCA_011523245.1 Verrucomicrobiales bacterium
CCAACGCCGCTACGCCGAGGGCCAGTTAAAGCTCTTCCAAAACTGGTGGGCCAATTGGGACGGTAAACCCTGAGCTATGGATTCGCTTTTGGCTGGGGCGGAATGGTGGTTCCTCGAACGGTTGGAATACGAGGGGGCATTGCTCACCATTGATGTGACCGAGGGTATTGTGGCCGACGATCCTCAGGATGTGACCATTGAGGGTGCCGGTAGTGTTTCAGGTGCCTCGGCCATTGAGATTACTCCCCAAAGCCGCCACGTGCGTATCGAATTTGGTGGCGTGTTGGCGTATCAGGTGACCGATGAATCCTATGCTGCTGCGGAGTATGGCGCGGCACAGGGTGGTGTGCTCGCTCGCCATGATAAATCGGCGTATCTCCAACATGTACTCGAGCAGTCGCTCATCCCCGATCTAGTGGATGATACTGTGCATCATTACTCCCTGACACTGGCCGATGACATTATCGACATCATCACCACGAACCCGCCCAAACTAATGTCATTCACGCCCAATTCAAATCCGTGATACGTCTCGTTATTCACTCGGCGAGAAGTTCCTGTGTTAAACTATTTTAAAGATCCGGGGGTCAGAACCATATAGCGGCAACGAAACGCAAGATTTCGTAGCCAAGTCAATTGATAGGACTGTGAAAAGGGGTGTGAATTGAGGTAGGTGGAACTTGCCCCTCTATTAGGTTCGGTGTTCACTTCGCCCATGCAACTCTCCCTGTCTGTTCGCATTGTGGAGGCGGCGTGCAAGACGCGCCTGCAGGTGGTGTTTGAGGAGTTGGTCGGTATTGCGGCGGATACGGGTTATCAGGCAGTTTGCATGCGCGCCAGTGCGGGTGGGGTGCAAACACCCCATGAGGAATTGCGGCGCATGCGCGAGGTGGTGGAATCTCGCGGGTTGCACGTGGCGATGGTGACGGCCGATTCCAATGTGCCGTTGAACAATGCCGATGGACCGAACAGCCTGCGCAAGATCGGGCCGAGCCTGGATGTTGCCGAAGAACTCGGATGCGATCTCATTCGCGTTTGTTTGAAGTCGGACGACGATTTGCCGCATGCGCGTGAGGCGGCAAAGCAGGCGGCGGATCGCGGAATTCGGTTGGCGCACCAATGCCACACCACGTCGGTGTTTGAAACGGTTGATCAGATTCTCGCCAATATCGAAACCATCGCGCAGCCCAACTTTGGTCTCATCTATGAGCCGGCTAATCTGATGCTTTGTGGCGAGCCGTATGATGTGGCGACCCTGCGCCGGCTCGCGCCGCATCTCATGAATGTCTATATCCAAAATCACCGGGTGGATCCTGACGGGCCGGCTTCATTGCCGACCTATTGCCGTGGAGATGTTCGCTTTCATCATCTGCCCATCTGGGAAACGGGTGGCGTGGACACGGCTAATGTGTTTGCGGGCTTGCGTGACATCGGTTGGGCTGGGCATTTCACCATCCATCAGGCTGAGGGTATTGAAACAGCAGAGGATGCTCGGGCATATGCGATTAGATGTGCGGAGTTCGTCCGTGCCAGTGAAGGTTAGTTGAGCAGCGCGGCGCTCTTGATCTGGGCGTAGACGGCGTGACCGGGCTGGAGTGCGAGTTGCTCTGCAGACTTGCGGGTGATGCGGGCGAGCAGGGTGGGGCCGGAATCGCTGTTGCTGCTAATGGCTAATTTCACCAACACATGCGTTGGGCCGGCTTCGGCCATTTCGACGACCTCCGCTTTAAACACATTCAGGATGCTCGTTTGTGTTGGGCGCTCAAGCGTGAGGCTCACGTCGTTTGCTTGCACTCGGAGACGAACAGGCGTGTCGACAGGGAGATCATGGTGCGTCACTTGAAACTGCCCGCCAGCAAAATCCAGTAGCGTCAGCCCATAGGTGTTGTCATGGCCGGCCACGGTGGTTTCGATGATGGAGGCGCTGTCGGGTTCGCTAGCTAAAGGTAGATCGAGGTTAGAAAAAATTTCGATTGCTGGGCCATTGGCGATAACCTTACCTTCATTAAGCACTACAAGGTGATCTGCCAACCGGGCGACTTCCTCACGGGAGTGGCTCACGTAGAGGATTGGTAGATCACTTTCGCGGCATAGGGTTTCGAGGTAGGGAAGTATCTCCCGCTTGCGGGCGACATCCATAGCGGCCAGAGGTTCATCAAGTAGCAACCATTCAGGGCAGACTACCAGTGCACGCGCGATTGCAACTCGTTGTTGTTCGCCGACAGAAAGTTGATGCGGATACCGATTCAATAACGGGCTGATCTCCAATAGTTCAATCGAGTGATCCAGAGGAATGGTTTGCGCTGATTTAGAGATACGTTGGCGACCGAAATCTAGATTCGCTTGTACCGTCAGGTGCTCGAACAGACTCGGTTCCTGGAAGACTAGGCCGATTGACCGTTCATGTGTGGCGAGACTTTCGGTGGTGGTTTGCCAAGAAGTTCCATTTACAATTACACGACTACCTGGGCAGGGATCTAGCCCGGCTAAGGCACGTAGGAGAGTTGTCTTGCCGCTGCCAGAAGGGCCGAACACCGCCGTCACTCCAGAGGCCGGCAATTCCAGTCTGGCATTCAACTTAAAAGTGCCGCGTTCAACCTGAATATGGGCTTCGATGCTCATGGTTTCCAGACTCGGAATTTTCGGTTGCCGGCGTATACGGCGACCAGCAGCAAAAATGAAATCACCAACAACGTGCCCGCCACCCAATGCGCTTTTGTGTAAGCGAGCGATTCCACGTGATCGTAAATAGCGATTGATACGACCTGTGTTTCACCTGGAATATTACCACCAATCATTAACACCACGCCGAATTCACCTAGGGTATGTGCAAAACCAAGTACAGCGGCGGTGACAAAACCTGATCTTGCTAACGGCACTGCTACGAACCAAAAACGATCCCACGGTGTGGCTCGCAATGTGGCGGCCACCTCTAACGGCCGAGTACCAATGGCTTTGAATGCGTCCTGCAAGGGTTGCACGACGAATGGCATTGAATAGATCACTGAACCGATGATCAAACCTTCAAACGAAAATACAGGGGGTTGGCCCCCAATGGCTTTGATAAAGCCGCCTACCGGGCCACTAGGTCCCAGTGCTACCAGTAAGTAAAATCCCAATACCGTGGGCGGCAACACTAATGGTAACGCTACAATCGCCTCCAAGAGGAATTTACCTCGAAAGCGAGTTTGAGATAACCACCAGGCAAGAGGTGTGCCGAGAACAATGAGGATTATTGTGGAGGTCGCTGCTAGTTTCAGCGTTATCCAAAGTGCGTTCCAATCCTCAGGTTGCAGGTTCATGGTACGGAGTAACCATCAGTAAGGATGATCTTCTGGGCGCGTTTTGTCCTAAGAAATTTCATAAACGCATGGGCAGCCGGTTGAGAGGTTAAGAGTACGGCCTGTTGTTCGATTGGATTGTGCATCTGCTCAGGTACGAGCCATTTGGATCCATCACGATCTTTGACATGCGCGGTTGCGACCAGTCCCAATTCGGCATTGCCACTATCCACAAAGAGGAGTGTTTGAGCGATGTTTTCGCCTTGAACGAGCCGAGGCTGTAGGGCATCCCACTGACCACGCTCAAGTAGTAGTTCTTCGGCGGCACGGCCATATGGTGCAAGGCGTGGATTGGCGATAGCTAAGTGTTTAAACATATCACTGAAAAGGACGTTACCGCTAGAATCCACCAGATCTGCTTTAGGGCTCCATAGCGTCAGGCGGCCAAGGGCATAGGTAAACCGAGAGTCTGATTGAGTCAGGCCGTTTTGCTCGAGGATTTTTGGGCGTTCTCTATCTGCAGCGAGGAATGCGTCATATGGAGCCCCGTTCTGGATTTGGGCGAAATGTTTTCCAGTAGAACCAATGGCAAGTTTGATTCGATAGTTGGTTTCCTTTTCAAAGACATTAACCAACTTATCCGCAGTTGAAGCAAAGTTGCTAGCTACAGCAACTAGGGCGGTGCCTTCAGAAGTTAACGGCTCATTGCAGCCGAGAATAATCAACAATGCTGGTAGGATTCGGATCAAGAGAAGTTGGTAAAAAATGAATCGTGTCGTTTATTTTGGAGATCATTGCAACTTACTATTAAAAGGCATCGAGCACTACCAAAAGGAACGCTTACCAGTGGGTGCCCGGTGATGATTAGGTCCTGCGGGTTTTTTACCATCTCTCTCAAGATTGATGAAGGCTTAGAGATCATCCCTCCGGCAAAGCAGAAGAATGGTGTTCAACAATCAGCCAACGCTGACCATTCCACCTATAAACGTAGGTGAATCGGGCCTGCACGGAATTGCCATCGCTGAACTTAAAAGTGTAAACACCGGAGTTAATCGCGATATTTCCGAAAGTACGGATATTTGCTTCATTGATGACACCCTTCGGACCTTTCGCTATAAAATTGATAAAGTAATCCTCAATTTCCTCATGGTTGTGGCGAACCTGATTGGAAATGGTGGGCAATAAAATGGCGTTGCTCTCATAAAGAGCCGTTACGTTCTTGGGTTCTCCGGTTTGAAGTGCGTTGTTCCACTCCTCAAAGAGTGCTGCGATATGACTATCAGACATATTTCGTTTCAGATCCTTTAATGATTGTCGTGATTCTAGGGTTAATTAATTCGTTATCGCCAAATTTCCCAATTTATTATTCACCGTCTTGCGAAGTGTTCATAAATAAGGAATGTCTTATGTGTTTCTCTTTTAAATTCAGTATTGTTGTTTTGAGTCAAAATACCGTTTGATCAAGTTTGGAGCGAGCCTCTTTAATTGGTATTTATCTGCTGCTTGTGGATTTAATCTGTATCGTTAGAATTGGGAATGGAATTTCAAATCAAACGGCGAACCTTTCTCGGCACTATGCTTTTGTCCGGGTTATCCGGATATAGGGCGAAGTCGAATTCAACTGACAGGCTCAGTGATTCTTTTATTCCGCCAAACGAATGGAAAGGTAGACTTGGTAACTATCGATCACCTTTGATTTTTAATGATGAGTCAAAGGTGGAGACACCAAAGGATTGGAGCCGGCGTCGAATAGAGATTCGCAACATTTGGATGCAGTTGATGGGGCAATGGCCCAAGTTGATCATGGAACCGAAGGTTACGGTCCTATCAGAGATACGGCGGGAGAATTTTCGGCAGTTGAAGGTGCGGTTTAAGTGGACGCCAGTGGAAAGTACAACGGGTTACCTGCTTATTCCAGAGGGTAAAGGCAAACGGCCGGCATTGGTGACAGTGTATTACGAGCCGGAATCTGCGGCGGGTTTAAAAGACAATCCTTTTCGCGACTACGCAATACAATTGGCGCGTCGCGGTTTTGTGACTCTGTCTATCGGGAGCACTGAGACGACCAAAAACCGCACGTATGCCACATATTATCCCGCGATTGAAAAAGCTACTGTGCAGCCGCTCTCTATGCTCGGCTGTGCGGCGGCCAATGCGTGGCATGTGTTGGCGCAGCGGCCGGAGGTGGATGCCGACCGCATTGGGATTGTCGGCCATTCCTATGGTGGCAAGTGGGCGATGTTTGCCTCGTGCCTGTTCGATAAATTTGCCTGCGCGGCGTGGTCGGATCCCGGTATTGTGTTTGATACACGGCCGAGTGTGAATTACTGGGAGCCATGGTATCTCGGCTATCATCCCCAGCCCTGGCGCAAACGCGGTGTGCCCACGGCGGACAATCCCGCGCGAGGGTTATATCCCAAACTACTCGCCGCCCAGCGCGATCTACATGAACTGCACGCCCTGATGGCGCCGCGGCCGTTTTTAGTCAGTGGTGGTTCGGAAGATCCCCCGCAACGTTGGGAGGCGCTCAACCACACCATCGCGGTCAACGATATCCTCGGCGTTCAGAATCGGGTGGCCATGACCAACCGCCCCAAGCACGCGCCCACTGCGGAGAGCAATGCGGTGATTTACGAATTCTTCGAGCGGTATCTGAAGGGCTGACCGGGTTAACGCCGGCCGCGTTTTCCTCGATGGTTGCCGCGGTGATTGCCTTTGAATTTGCCGGGACGCCGACCGTCGCGGTTTTGCCGGCCGAAGTTTTTCGGGGCCGGCTGTTTGGAATGAAAGGCTTCCTCGGAGTGGTACGGGTGATCCAGAACTGCCGGAACGGCCTTGCCAAGCAGTCGTTCGATCTGTCGTAGGAGCGAACGTTCCTCGGCGCTGCAGAAGGAATAGGCCTGGCCTTCCATGCCCGCGCGGCCGGTTCGGCCAATGCGGTGCACGTAGGTTTCCGGTTCCATGGGCAGATCGTAATTGATCACCTGCGTGATGTCGTCGACATCCAGTCCGCGTGCGGCGACGTCCGTGGCGACCAGCACCCTGAAGCGGCCCTGTTTGAATCCTTCAAGCGCCCGGGTGCGGGCGGCCTGCGATTTGTTGCCGTGAATGGCTTCGCTGCGGATACCGGCCTGCGTCAGCTTTTCGGCCACTCGATTGGCCTGATGTTTCATCTGGGTAAACAGAATCATTTTGCCCCCTTCCACGGTGTCTAGTAATTCGAGCAGCAGTTTGTCCTTTTGTTTCTGATTCACAAACAGCACGGCTTGCTCGATGCGTTCCACGGCCGGTGCCTCGGGCTCGATGGCAATGCGGACGGGGTTGCGCACCATGGAGCGCGCCAAGGTTTCCATCTTGGCGTTCATGGTGGCGGAGAAAAAGAGCGTCTGGCGTTCGGTCGGCAGCTCGGCGCGGATGCGTTCTATGTCAGGGATGAATCCCATATCAAGCATGCGATCCACTTCATCGAGCACAAACATCTCCACGTGCTCCAGCTGAATGTGGCCCTGATTCATCAGGTCCAGCAGGCGACCGGGAGTGGCCACTAGCACGTCCACACCGCGATGCATGGCCTTCACCTGGCGATATTGGTTCACTCCGCCGAAGATTACCGTGTGGGTGAGGCGCAGGAAACGCCCGTAGGTCTGGAGACTGTCACCAATCTGCGCGGCTAGTTCGCGAGTGGGCGCCAAGATTAATGCCCGTGGTGCGCGGCTGCGGGCTCGGCGGGTTTCAAAGGAAAGCTGTTGCAGCATTGGTAAGGCGAAGGCCGCGGTTTTGCCGGTGCCGGTTTGCGCGCTGCCGATTACGTCGCAGCCATCCAGCAAAGGAGGGATGCATTCTGCCTGAATTTGTGTGGGCACCGAATAGCTCTCGCCGGAAATCGCCCGCTGCAATTCGGGGATCAACGTGCCAAACGCACCGCGCGGTCGGCCGGTGGGTTTTTTTGGTTGCTCGGCAGCTTTCGTCGCATCGAAGGCGCGATCGCTGGATGCGGGTTGACGCTCAGATTGGCGGGGATTGGGCCGTGATCGCCCATGGCGACGATTAGGCCGGTCTACGGAAGCGTGGCGCTTCCGCCGTGGGCGGGATTTCGAGATCATATTTTCCGGTCCGGTCTGTGTTCCTTCCATTCTGCCGGACGCAGCAACGAAAGTGGCTGAAGGATTCAGCCAAGGCCATACCGACAAGCAGGCCTGACCTGGATCGGGATGTATTCGCATTACTGGAGTGAAGAGCACTCCGCGAAAACCTCGTGGGTGGCGGGATTTACGTGAGATTTCCCTTTATGACAAGAATTAATTTGAGTTTGTTTTTTAAAATCCAGCACGACTCCAGTTATCGTTGGCTTTTTTGCTGCCGCGCTCGGGCGGAAACGCTACGGTGAGCGCATGAAGTTTTGGCGGAGTTTGGTGTGGTTATTCGGA
>WTHG01000317.1 GCA_011523245.1 Verrucomicrobiales bacterium
CGGGGAAACCCAAACCATTATTTTGCGCGGCACCGTGCGTGCCGACGACATTGCTGCCGATAACAGTGTGTACAGCTACCAGATTGCCGACATGAACATTCGCTACCTCTCCAGTGGCGTCGTGACCGGCGCCCAGGACAAAGGCTGGTTCATGAAGTTTTGGGATACCATCAGTCCATTTTAACACGGAGACACCTCGAATGTATAAGATTCTTTTCACGCTCACCTTGTTGCCGATCGTGGCTTGGGGCCAACCCACGATTACCACGCCCCCGGTCAATCCGCGCGCAGGCCTCATGCCCATCAGTCCCCTGCGCAGCAATGCCGTAGGCGGCGGAGTACGCATCAAGGATCTGGGCTTCATCGAAGGCGCGCGCGCCAACCAATTGACAGGCTTTGGCGTGGTGCTGGGCCTAAACAATACCGGTGACAAAGACACCGTCTATTCCAAACAAGCCATTGCCAACCTGCTCCAGCAATACGGCCTGACAGTGCCCGCCACGTCAGTGTCCTCCAAAAACGCCGCCGCGGTGATGGTTACCGCCAGTCTCCCCGCCTTTGCCAAAAGCGGTTCCCGCATTGATGTCAACGTCATGTCCATGGGCGACGCCACATCTCTCACCGGCGGCACGTTAATCCAAACCCCCCTCGTCGGAGCCGATGGCCGAGTGTACGCCGTGGCTCAGGGGCCGGTAAACAACAATGCATTTTCTCTCGGCACCGACAATGCTGCCGTGACCAAAAATCATCCCACCGCCGGCGCTTTGATCGGCGGGGCGTTGGTGGAAAAAGAAGTACAGGCCACGCTCGTTCGGGATGGGCAGGTCAAAATTGTGCTGAACGCCGCCGATTTTACCCTTGCCGCCCGCATGGCCGAAGCTATCCGTGCCCAATCCCAACGCTTGGGCGGAGCCGGTTGGTTTGCTGCCGCTCAAGATGGCAACAGTGTCCGTGTCACATTGCCGGACCAGTTTCGGGCAGCTCCCATTGATTTTATTGCCCAATTGCAAGCAATCACCGTGGTGCCGGATTCCAAGGCGCGCGTGGTGATGAATGAACGCACCGGCACCATCGTGGCAACCTCACGGGTGAAAGTACTCAGCTGCGCCATTGCCCATGGTAATATTTACCTCGCGGTCAACAAAAGCCCGGAAGTGTCTCAGCCCGGTCCCATGGCAGAAGTGGGTACAACCACGACGGTTCCGCGAGACGTCGCAAATGTCACCGAACGCGGCGGTGGTCTTAATGTGTTTCCAGAGCTGCCCACGGTGCAGGAAGTTTCCCAGGCCCTCAACAGCCTAGGTGCCACACCGCGGGATATGATGACGATTTTCCACATGCTCAAGGCTGCCGAAGCACTGCAAGCTGAGCTGATAATCAAGTAATAAAACAGGTGGCATACATGTAACGGAGATTTATTATGGCAGGCGGACTTGGAATCATGGGCACGATGGAGATGGCGCGCAATGCCATGCGCACCGCCCGTGCCGGTGCCGAGGTATCCGGCAACAACCTGGCCAACGCCTCCAACCCGATCTATGCACGCCAACGCATCAAGATCAACTCGGCCATCACTATTCCCACCGAAAAAGGTCCGCAAGGGTCCGGTGCCGAAGTGGCACGCATGGAGCAAGTGCGTGACAAGGTGTTGGATAAATCGCTGATCTCTGAGAAGAGCGTTACCAAATATTTTCAAGCCAAACAACTTTATCTGCGTCGCGCCGAGGCCAGCCTAGGGCAGACAGTGGATAGCCAAACAATAGATGCCGGCGGCGCTTATGGTACGTATGGCTTGGCCGAAGGCATGACCGAGCTGTTCAACTCGTTCCAGTCGCTTAGTGTTTCCCCCACCTCCACTGCTGAACGGCAAACAGTAATCTTCAACGCGCAGAAAGTAGCCGATAAATTTAACACCGTCGACCGGCGCCTCTCCGACCTGCGTACGGCGATTAATGATGAAGTTCAGGATGTCATTAAAGACGTCAACTCCAAGCTGAAGGAGCTGGCGTATACCGCTGTCAATATCGGCAACATTGAGTCGGTGGAAGGAGCGGCCAACGAGGTAAGAGATTCCTTGCAGGCTTCCATGGAACAGCTCTCAGAGTATGTCAACATCTCCACCACCACCAGTGAGGACGGCGAACTCAACGTCTTTGTTGATGGGGTGCAAATGATCACCGAAAACGTCCTGACGAACTCGGTGAAACTTCATACCGATGGAGATGGCATGTATTACCTAGCGGATAATACTAGCGGCAATGTATTTAGCCTCAAATCCGGTTATCTTAAGGGTATGATTGATGCTCGCGATGTGAGCATCAAGGATCTTCGCACCAACATCAGTGCCATTGCAGAGGAGTTGATCACCGAGGTGAATAGCCTGCACCAGACTGGCTATGACCTATACGGCACAAATGACAATACCGCAGGATTATTTACCGGCACAAACGGCTCTAACATGGGCGTGAATGCCAGTATCATTTCTGATCCACGCAAACTGCAGGGATCCAGCTCCGCTACCGAGGTAAGCAACAACGATGTCTTACGCTCAATCGCCGCCCTGAGCACCAAGACTATCACAAATCTGAGCGGTATGACCTTTAGCGAGAATTACGGCAACACCGTCAGCCGGTTTGGTCAGGACCTCGCCCTTGCCACCTCGCAGTTAAACGATCAACAAACCGTCCAGAAAATGCTGGAAAAACAGCGAGAATCCATCATGGGAGTTTCTGTGGATGAAGAAGTGGCGAATCTGGTGATTTACCAGCGCGCCTTCCAGGCCTCCGCCCGCCTGCTCTCCACCATGGATGATCTAATGCAGGATGTCCTGAACATGACCCGTTAAACCTCATGCGCGTCACGACCAACAGCTTTAACAACGACCTACGGCACAACATCACTCGGCTAGCCGAGCGACAACTGCGCCTGCAACAGCAGGTCTCAACCGGTCAACGCATCACTACTGCCAGTGATGATCCCAAAGCGATGCGGCGCGTGCTCGACCTCCGCAACCAGCAGGGCCAGCTCCGGCAGTATCAGGATAATATTACCACGGTGCGTGAGAACACTAACGTCGTGTACTCCACCGTCCAAGGCCTCAAGAAATTAAGTGATCGAGCTTCGGAAATCGCCGTCATCGCTGATGGCACTAAGGGGCCGAGCGCGCTGAATGCCTACGCCAAGGAAGTGGATCAGTTGATCGAGGAAACTGTGCGTCTCGCCAACAGCAAACACCGCGAGGTTTACATTTTCTCCGGCACCGAAGGATCCACCCAAGCCTATACAGCCACTCGCGACGGCACTACCAATCAGATTACAAACGTCACCTTCGAGGGCAATGATTCCTCTGCCAAGATTGACATTGCCCCTCACTCAACTGTGGAAGCCCATTATGCCGCCGAAGGGACCAATGGCATTTTGAAAACCTCCACCTCGGGCACCGATTTTGTCACCAGTCTGATCTCCCTGCGTGATCAGCTAACCACGGCCGCCAGCAACACGGCAACTGCATCGGAAAAAAGTACGGCCCTCAGCACCATCAAGGGAACTTTGGTGGGCAACCTCGACAAAAGTGAACTGAATTTTATCGATCATTTCAGCAGCATTGGCGCAAAGCTCTCGCGACTAGAAACCTCTGAAACCATTACTACGCAGCAAATTGCCGCCGTGGAGCCACTGATCTCCAATGAAGTCGATGTAGATCTGGCCGATACCCTCGTCCGCCTCAACGAGGTTCAAAACGCCTACACTGCGGCACTCCAGTCCGGAAGCATGCTTCTACGAACCTCCTTGCTGGATTACCTGCGATAACCGACATTGAAATAATACCATGCCGATTCCCATCCAAATGGCAACGATGAGCCAAAACCACCTCGCGGTGGAGCAGCTCGCGCAGAACAATAAGTTGACCGAAGCCGAGAAAATTGGTGAGGTGGCAAAGCATTTTGAAGCCATGCTTCTTCGGCAATTTCTCAATGAAGGCACCCGGCCCATGTTGAGCCAAAGCGAGGGCATGAACCCCGCCCAAAAGAGCATTTATCAGGACATGATCACCAAAACGCTGGCCGAAACTATCAGCCAATCCGGCGACTTCGGACTGGCTCAGGCCTTCCGCCACCAGCTCATGCCCCGCAATCTCGCCCAAGCCGAAGCCCAAGCCAAGGTCCAGGCCGATCAACCGAACCATGAATGAGGAACTCAACAACCTGATTGCTATCCTGCGCGAAGAACTCACGCAGTACGGTGAAGTGTTGGCCCTCATGCAAGAACAGCAAGAGCTGATCATCAACCGCGCCGCCAACGAGTTGCTCATCAACCTCAATACCGTCAACTCCCAGATGGAACAAGTAGCACAAGTTCGGCAACAACGCGAACTGGCCCGGCAACAACTGGTCGCCTCCCTAGGGGGCACCGACGAGACCACCTTCCGGCAAATGACCGAGATGCTCCCGTCCGAAGTGCAACCCCTGATTAATGCGCTCGTGCAGGAAATCAACCAGATGCTGCAAAACGTCCAGAAATGGCTCCGGCAAAACCATATCCTACTGAAGCGCTCACTGGATCTGATGCAAACCATCATGAAGAACATGTTCCCCAGCTCCAGTTCCGTGGCCGGCACCTACGGGCGCAGCGGACAGGTTTCCCCAGTCAACCCACCTCCCAGCTCATTGTACGAGGGAATCATCTGATGCAACCTTACCGCCCCATAACTCTGGCCTTGGCCACACTGCTGGCGATGAACTTGGTGTCCGCAGAGATGGACCGGCCCCAAGGCGGTCCCAAGCTCCGTTCGCTCACCATCACCCAAAGCCAGGCCAAACCCGGGTACCTGAACGATGGCGAACCCTTTGCCCTGCGAAAGGCCCCGCAACTGCGCCCGCCGGTCTATGCCCTACCCGCGCTACCCATCGCACCCGATCCGCAGCCGCTCCCACTTGCCGCCAGCACACCGGCTCAGCCGCTCAACCCCGCCCAAGGCGGCGGCCAACCGCCAGCGCCTGGCATCACCATTCCCGCCATGCGCGTGGCCCCCATCAAGCCCTTCACCATTGAAGCCAAGCCCACCTTTGTAGCACCGGGCCAAATGATCCATGGAGGCTCTCCCACCAGCACAACCATGCCCGGTCTGCGGCCGGCCACGCCACAAAATGCCTTTCTGAATCCTGAAATTCTACAGTACTTTAATGCAGACGCCAACGGCACCTATCGCAGTCGCATCCGGCTGGATGCCAATTCCCTCTTTACCTTACCCAGCATGAACCCACTGCTACAACGCAGCGGCAGCACCACCTACCAAATCAAATGAAAACTGTGCGGAACATCTTGTTGATGCTTGCCGGCGCGGGGTCGTTCAGCGCGGCCGAAACCGCCGCGCCCAAGAGCCCGGACTGGGGTCTCAGCGGCATTCCCACTCCGTTGGAGGAATACGGCCTGACTATCGGTGATGTCACCATGAGCCGCGTGTTCAATCCGATCGGCCAATTACGCCCCGAAGACACCGTAGTGATCAGCCGACGCCTTACCCAAATTACCAACCCGTGGCAGGAACTGACCCCGGGAACCGGGCTGATTGTGGAAGGCAAAAAAGCGGTCATCCGACAAATCCAACCCGAAGCCCCGCCCGCCACCAAGCAAACTGGTTTACGGGTCAAGCTGATCGTTGAAGAAATCGCCGGCACCACGATGGTCCTAGAATGGGAGCAGCAACTCCACAATTTAAATGCCGCCGAAACCTTACCTGCCCGTGCGGCCACCATTCAGTTGTTTAAAGATCAACTTCGGGTGGGCACTCATCTCGTGTTGAATGGCGACCGCGTGATCGTGTCCAAGCGCACGATCGCCTATTCTTCCCCTACCTCCACTGCAAACAAGGATCTCACAATTGCCGCCAACTACTACAAACTTATTGGTGGCCGCGGCCAACTCACCGGCACACCCACCAGCAGTGAAAGCATCACCGACGCGGCGTGGAACCTCAAAGACGGGGCTCTACCCCTCGTGCAAAACACCGCCCAATTGGTGACTTGGAAATTCCACGCGCGCGATAACGATGTGGATTTTATTCCCAACATCACCGTACTGCATCGCATCCGCGGCGTACTGGCTAATCTAGAGATGCCCGATAAACACACCGCTCGGGCCGAATTCCATACCACCTCCGATGGCCAAGTGCACACCCGCCAGTTCCAGTGGCAGAAACTCTCCGACAACAAAGGCCGATCTAACTGGCAGCTTACCGAGACTCAGGATGATTTCGTGGAACTACAACGAGTTCACGACACCAACATCCGGTTTAACATCACGCCCGATTCGCTACTACGCGCCAACCGCGATGCCCTCAAATTTTTCCAAATTCGCAAAAAAAACACCGGCACCCTGCAGCTTGCCAGCAACACACTGGATTCCGACACACTAAATTTGCAGATCGATAGCCTGAAGAAAATCGTGGAATCGGACGCCTCTGAAACCATCAAGATGGACGCTAAACGGCAGGCGGTGATTTATCTCGCCCGTTTCTACGAGCATCAGGCGCTCTCAATGCAAGCACGCCTACAGGAACAACAATTTCGCGCCGCCATCAAGCAGCGCGAAGCCCAGCGCTACGAACGCATAGCGTGGCTGAACCGCAGGAAAATGGAGCTACTCCAAACCAAAGCCACCCAGCCTTTTTCCACTGTGCCCGAGGCCAGTCAACCCGGTGACCTCACCGTGCCTGATCTGTCCATCACCCAAATTTACGAGGAATTGAATACATATCCGGCCAAAGTACAAGCCTTGCCCTCAGGAACCTTGCCCCTGCTCCACGCCGATTTACTCCGCCAAACCGAGGCCTTAGAGCGCGAAGCAAAACAATTGCGTAAACCCGAAACCAAATCCGCCGAGGGAGCATCCCCTGAAAAAATCGCGCGCAACTTCGCGCTCGCATTGCAATTCTGGTCCGAATACATCCATCGAAGCGAAGGGCTGATGGAAGGTCAGGCGCAGTTAGCCGAACCAGGCGTGACTGCCAATCGGCCTGCTTCAGATCCGTACATACCTGAAATCCTTCTGCGCCAAGCGTGGATTTACCGCCAGCTCGGCCAAACCCAGCAGGCCATTTCCACCAACTTCGATGTGCTCACTGCAGCAACACGGCAGAGAATAACAAATCTAACACGTTTCAACCGACTCGCCAATCTCGCTTACAGTCAGATTGCCAATGCCTATTATGAAACAGCCCATCAACCCAGCGACTATCAGGAATCGATCGATCGATTTTCCAACATGCTGAAGGGCCGAAAGGAAATTGACCCCACACAGGTTGAGCTGAAGCTACTGCGCTCTCTCTTCAAATCGGTTATTTCATCCCGTCAACAAATACGCCGATTACACCAACAGGAAAACGCATCCGAAACCGACCTGCAAAGCAAAAGCATCCAAGGCAAAATTGCCATCCTCGAGAAAACCCAATCTGAACACTGGACCCAGCTCAAAAAACACGCCACCGACTTTATCAACCGCTACGCCGAAGGCCAGCCCGACCTGCGTTACGACGGCGAGGTGCGCTACTACCAAATCACAGCACACAAAGCGCTCGGCAACGAGGAACACGTTTTCCGTGACATGGAGGTGCTGCTGGAAAATGAATCCACTCCGGATGAACTTCGCCAAGCATGGTTTGCCACCCGCGTACGCGTGGTGATTGATATGGCCAAC
>WTHG01000339.1 GCA_011523245.1 Verrucomicrobiales bacterium
GAGTGAGGTGTATGGCGACCCCGAGGTGCACCTCACGGGATTCGGTTTGGAAGACACCCATTCCGGTGCCAACAGCCTGCGTTGGGGGCCTGACGGCTGGATCTACGGCGCGCACGGCAGCACCTGCACCGCTGAGATTCAAGGGATCAAGTTTCTCGGCCAAGCCGTTTGGAGATATCATCCGCGCACCAAGAAATTCGAGGTGTTTGCCGAAGGCGGCGGAAACACGTTTTGTATTGATTTCGACAGCCAAGGCCGATTGTTCTCTGGCACAAACCACGGCAACACGCGCGGCGTGCATTACCCACAAGGCGGTTGCTTCACCAAAAATTGGGGCAAACATGGCCCACTCATCAACCCCTATTCCTTCGGCTATTATCAGCATATGGCGCATGAGGGTTACCGACCTCGGTTCGCTCAATCGACGATCATCTACGAAGGCGGCGCCCTCCCCGGATATGAGGGCCACATCATATCCGGAATGTCGTTGGTGAATCGTGTGCAGGCCAGTCGGTTGCATCCGGATACGTCCACTTTCCGCACAATCGATACCCCACCGATGGTCACCACTGAAGATCGTTGGTTTCGAATTGTCGACACGAAGGCGGGGCCGGATGGTGCCGTGTACTTCGCCGATTGGTACGATAGTCGGTTAAGCCACCTCGACCCGCGCGATACCTGGCATAAAAGCAGTGGCCGTATTTACCGGATGCACGCCAAAAACGCCAAACCCAGCAAACCATTTGATTACAGCAAACTCTCCACCACCGAACTATTCAACCTGCTTGGGCATCCAAACAAATGGCACCGGCAAACCGCACAGCGATTGATCGCCGACCGTCGCGATGCTTCGGTCATCCCCGATCTCACTAGGGAATTCATGAATTTCAAAGGCCAAATCGCCCTCGAAGTATTTTGGGCGATCAACCATAGCGGCGGTTTCACTCCCGAGTTCGCCCAAAAAACACTCACCCACACAAATCCCTTCGTTCGGTTCTGGACCATTCGCCTACTTGGCGACAGTCATCTAATGACGCCCACCCTGCGCTCCCAGTTAACGGTCTTGGCCCGTTCGGAACCAAACGCCGAAGTCCGAAGCTGCCTCGCCGCCTCATGCAAACGCTGGGCCGCCAAGGATAGTTTCCCCATTTTAGCCAAACTCATCCGCCGTGAAGAAGATGTCAAAGACAAACACATCCCCTTACTCCTTTGGTGGGCGATCGAAGATAAATCAACAACCGATTTAACTGAGGTGACCAAACTGCTACGAGACCCAAGCATTTGGAAAACCTCCATGATGCAACAACACCTGCTGCCCCGTTTGGCCCAACGGTATGGCGCGGAGCCCACCGGCCCCAATCTCGCCATGGCTGGCGCCCTCTTTTCTCTGGCCCCAACTGCAGCCGATAAAGATCGGCTCGTGACAGGACTCGAAACCGGACTAAAAGGCGGCGTGGCCAAGGAGCCTCCACTCATCCTCCGTAAAGAGATCAGAACGCTATGGAACACTCGCCCTCATTCCCCTGCCCTCATTAGCCTCGCCACCCGCGTGGGCCTGACTGAAGCCATGAACAAGGCAGTCAGCCTGATGAACGACCCCAAAACTTCCGCCGCCGACAAGCGCGAGCTGACCGAGCTTCTAGCCGAACGCCGAAGCGAAATTGCTCTGCGATTGTTGCTGAAACAATTCCGAACCGAAAAGAACAGCTCCCGACGAATCGAAATTATGACCGCACTGCAACGGTTTGAATCCGACCAAATCGGCCAGGCCCTACTCGCTCGTTGGGAAGTCATGAACAATCGCGAACACGAAACAGCCCTGAATATTTTAAGCAGTCGAGCCAACTGGTCGATGATGTTATTGCTGGCCATAGACCAAGGCAAGATACGCCGCGAAGCAATTAAGCCTGCCAGTATGCTGGCAATGGAGAATCACGGAGACAAGGCGCTCACCGCCCTCGTGCGCAAACATTGGGGGCAGTTACGCCAGAGCAACGAGGCCCGCCAGAAACGCATCGAGGAAGTCACAAAACTGGTCGCCGAAAACAGAGGCAACGCACAAGCTGGTGCAGCGGTGTATTCCGCATTCTGCTCAGCCTGCCATCGTTATCGCGGCAAGGGCGGGAATATCGGTCCGAATTTGGATGCCTATCAACTCAATAACCCTGGCTTCGTCATTCCGGCTGTGGTGGACCCCAATCTCGGCATCCGCGAGGAATTCGCCGGATTCAACGTGATCACCAAGGATAACCAACGCCTTACAGGATTTATTGCCCAGAACGCCCCGCGCTTTATCGTACTGCGGGATCTGGCCCAGAACTCCATCACTCTACCCCGTGCGGAGATCAAGGATCTTAAAGCCATGCCCGTTTCGCTCATGCCCGAGGGCATCACCGACGCGCTGACCGACCAGCAGGTACGCGATTTGTTTGCCTATTTGATGGGCCAATAACGCCGAACTGCTTGGCAAATCTCTGCGGTTTCGCTACCGTCCCGCCCTCCATGGCATACATCAATGAGCATTACCTGAAGCTGCAGGCCGGTTATCTCTTCCCCGAGATTGGCCGCCGTGTGAACGAATTTTCCCAGGCCAACCCGGACGCCGCCGCGCGCCTGATTCGCTGCGGCATTGGCGACGTGACCGAGGCCCTGCCCGCCGCCTGCGTGGAGGCGCTTCACGCCGCCGTCGATGAAATGGCCAACCGCGACTCCTTCCGCGGCTACGGCCCGGAATTGGGTTATGAATTCCTGCGCGAAGCCATCGCCGAAAATGATTTTGCCGCCCGAGGAGTAAAGGTCAGTGCCGATGAGATTTTCATTTCTGATGGTGCCAAGTGCGATACCGCCAATATCCTGGATATCCTCGGCCACCAAAACCGCATTGCCATCACGGACCCCGTGTATCCCGTGTATCTGGATACCAACGTGATGGCCGGTCACACCGGCAACGCGAATGACGCCGGCCAGTATGAAGGCATCGTTTACCTCCCGTGCACCGCGGAAAATAATTTTGTGCCCGCTTTCCCCGCGGAGAAGGCGGATATCATATACCTGTGCTACCCCAATAACCCCACCGGTGCCACGGCCACGCGCGAGCAACTCGCCAACTGGGTCACGTACGCCAAGGAAAATGACGCCATTATCCTCTACGATGCAGCCTACGAGGCCTTCATCCAGGACAACGACGTGCCGCATTCTATTTATGAGATCGAGGGCGCGCGCGATTGCGCGATTGAGTTCCGCAGCTTTTCGAAAAACGCCGGCTTCACCGGGACGCGTTGCGCCTTCACCGTTGTGCCCAAGGAATTAACCGGCAAAGACGCCGAGGGCAACGAACACGGCCTACACGGCCTCTGGGCGCGCCGCATGGCCACCAAATTCAATGGTACCAGTTACCCGATCCAGAAAGCCGCCGCCGCCGTGTACAGCGAGAACGGAAAAAAGCAGGTCGCCGAGCTCGTGGCGCATTACATGGGCAACGCCAAGATCCTTCGGGAAGCGGCCAGTGCCAGCGGACTGGACGTCTACGGCGGCACTAACGCTCCTTATATCTGGGTGAAAACACCTGGCGGCACGCCGAGCTGGGATATTTTCGATAAGGTCCTGAACGACGCTTCGGTAGTCATTACGCCGGGGGCTGGCTTTGGTTCCGCCGGCGAAGGTTACTTCCGCATTAGCGCTTTCAATAGTCGCGCCAACGCCGAGGAAGTCGCTCACCGCATCAGCGAATTGAACTGGTAACGCCCCCCCCGTTACGGCACGACCAATTTGGAGGCGAGGTTGTAACAGGCCACGCCGTTGCTTTTGCGCACAAACAGGCGACCGTTGCTCACCACGGGCGACGGACACCACATTGCTTTCACCCGCGTCTTGGCCAATTCCTGATGTGACTCCGGCGAAGCCTTGAGCATCACTAGGTCGCTGCCATTTTTCTCCAATAAAATGAATTTGCCGTCCGCAATCAACGGTGAAGAAATCGTGCACTTGCGTTTCTCATGCCACTTTACCTTGCCACTGGCCAAGTTGACGCACATTTGGTTTTCGCCGCCGGCAAAATATACATGCCCTTCGAAGATCACCGGAGTGGACTGCGTGCGGCGCGCTTCCAACGCGTGATGCCAAATCATCTCCGCCCCATCACTGGAAAGTTTGTACCCCGCCAACCCAATTTTTTCCTGACGCGAATACACCACCAACCAATCATCGACGACCACCGGTGTTGATTCCCCGCCGCCTGGCGCCGTCCATTGCACTTCGCCCGTCTCTAAATCCAAACAGGAAACATTACTGCGTGCATTCACAATCAGGCGCGCCTTGCCTTGGTCATTCCAAATCACCGGCGACGAGTTACTCGCCGACATATCGTTTGCGCGCCATAGTTCCTTACCAGTCTCCACATCCAGGGCAATCAGTTTGCCCGCCATGATGAAGGCTTTGTCTCCATGCACGAGAAATGAGGAAGCCGTACCTTTGCCCGGCAGCTCGGTCGTCCACAGCGTCTTGCCCGATTTCGCATCCACGCAATAGGCGTGGCGACTGCCCGCGGCAAAAACCTTACCGCCCACCACCGCCGGGGTGCTGGAAGATTTACGACCGGTCGGTTCACCGGGAGCCTCGGCTCGCCACAGGGTTTTGCCAGTGTTGCCATCAATACACACCACCACGTCCTTGGCCTGCCGTACGGAGGAAGGCACGACCTTGATGATTTGGTCGGCCGCCAATTCACTGAAATTCTCTTCCTTGATCCACGCCTTAAACGCCGCGTCGCTCTCAAAGGTCGTCCCCACTTTCTTGGAGACTTTCACCAGTTCCGCATACGGCACGGCCGCTTTACCTTTCTTGAAGCGGCCCTTCACCCAACCGCTCAAGCTTTGGGCCTGCTTGGCATCAAGATTTTCCTTCACCCAATTATCCGCCCACTCATCCAGTTTGGCACCTCGCAGACGTGGATTCAGATTCATCCGGGCCTGCTCCATTTTATCGACGAGCGCCTTATCTGAAATATTCCGGAACCCCAGACGTCGCGTGGTCAACTCATTGATCTCGCGCTGTTTCGATGGCACGTCCAGATGCCACACGATCCCCATATAAATGTGGTTACCCGATACAACGAGGCTGCCATGCCCGCCATCGTCGTCACTGGGAATCTCTTCGCTCTGCCATAGCGGCTCCGGCCCGGCCTCGTCAAATTGTGTCCGCAACGGGGTCTTATCCGTCACCAAGCCATTGCGGTCCGCCCCGCGCCATTGATTCCACTCCGCGGCATTCAACATTACCGCGCCGACCATCAGAAAAATCCATGCCTGCTTCATGAGCGCATTGGACTATCCCAAGCAGCCTCCGCATTCAATCGCAAAACACAATTGAGCATGGACAAATTTAACCGGTGTACTAGCCTCCGTCCGTGGATCCGTTTCTGCTGCTCCTCATCGGCCTAGCCACCGTCCTTGGCGGCATTCTTTGGCTCCGACTACACCCCTTTCTCGCGCTCTTTATCGCCGCTCTGCTAATTGCCGGCATCACACCCAAGGAGCAAATGATTGAAGCGCTCACCTCCAAGTATGTTAACGAAAAAATCAAAAAAGATAAGATCCCGGCAAAGGCCATCTCCTCTCTGGATCCAATCTACCATGAGAACGCCCGAGCCAAGGCAAAGGCCTATGCGAGCAAATCGCCGATCAATCGGATCACTACTGAGTTTGGGGTAACCTGCGGTAAAATTGGCATCATCATCGCCCTCGCCTGTCTGATTGGACGTTGTCTGCTGGCCAGTGGCGCCGCCGATCGCATCGTCCGCAGCGCACTGTCTGTGGTAGGAGAAAAAGGTGCGCCAGCTGCCTTCTTGGCCAGCGGCTTCACATTGGGTATCCCTGTATTTTTTGACAGCCTCTTCCTCCTTGCGATCCCGATGGCCAAAGCCATGTGGCTGAAACTCAGAAAGAATTATCTTTTGTTGCTGGTTGCTCTTATTGCCGGGGGCACAATGACACATTCCTTGGTCCCGCCCACGCCGGGCCCGCTCTATGTTGCCGGAGTTTTAGATATCAATATCGGCACCATGATTCTGGCCGGTTTGACCGTCGGCCTTTTCACTGCCAGCGCCGGTTATTTGTACGGTGTGTGGCTGAATAAACGGATGGATATTCCATTCCGTGAAAGCCCTGAATCCATTGAGAAGCTCGAGGCGCTCTCCGCAAAGGATACTTCGAAACTCCCCTCACTCCTTGCTTCAATTACACCAATTGCCCTGCCCGTCTTACTCATTGCCGGTGGCACACTAATTTCCCAAACCGCTGCCCCGGAAAACCTGAAGCAGTTAATGGCAGTATTCGGCGATAAAAACATTGCCCTCGCCATCGCGGCCGGACTAGCGCTTTGGACACTTTCCACCCGAACGAAAGACGCCAAAAAACTCGGCGTACAGATGCAGGATGCACTACAGGAAGCCGGTTTGATCATCCTGATCTGCTGCGCTGGCGGCGCTTTTGGCGGCATCCTATTGCAAACCGGAATCGGCCCCCACCTGCAATCCAAAATTGGCTCGAATGTAGACGCCATTTGGCTGCTGCCCTTGGCGTTCATACTCACAACAGTGATTCGGGCTGCTCAAGGTTCCGCCACTGTAGCGATGATCACCGCGGTTGGCATCTTCGGCAGCATGTTCACGTCCATGGATGCCTCAAGCCAAACCTACCATCCCGTGTACCTCGCATTGGCAATTGGCTGCGGTTCGAAGCCGTTGCCTTGGATGAATGACAGCGGCTTCTGGGTCATCAGCAAGATGAGCGGTATGACCGAAAAAGAAACACTGCAAACCTTCACCGCCTGCCTGTCTGTCATGGGCTTGGTGGGAATTGTGATCACCATCATTGGCGCCAAATTGTTCCCGTTGGTGTAATGAAAAAAATTCTGTTCGCACTAACGTTAGCAAGCCTGTTGCAGGCCGAAGAATATGATCTGGTCATTCAAGGTGGACGCGCCATGGACCCAGAAACTGGTTTGGATGCCATTCGTCATATTGGTATTCGCAAAGGCGTCATCGCCAAAATCAGCGCCGAATCCCTGAAAGGCACACGTACCCTCAACGCTCATGGCCATGTGGTTGCCGCCGGATTTATCGATCTACATCAACACGCCCATGAACCGCTGGATTACCGATTTAAGGCCATGGATGGGGTTACCACGGCGCTAGAGCTGGAAGTGGGCGCTCTGGACGTTGATCTCTGGCTCAAACAACGCGCCGGCAAAACCCCGATCCATCATGGCGTGAGCATCGGTCACATGCCGGTACGCATGAGCGTGATGGGTGACCGCCCCAGCTTTCTCCCCGGCGCCAAGTCCAAGGCCGCCGGCCAAACCGCTACGCCGGAACAATTATCCGCCATCAAAACCCGCATCGAAAGGGGCCTCCAACGCGGAGCCTTGGCGGTTGGGTTCGGCCTGCAATACACACCGCAGGCGAGCCAGTTGGAGGTGTTGGAAATTTATAAACTAGCAGCCCGCTACCGCGCTTCCTGCCACGTGCACATGCGTTTCAAGGGATTGGATGTGCCG
>WTHG01000095.1 GCA_011523245.1 Verrucomicrobiales bacterium
CCTTCCCCACCGTATCGGCATCATTGGCGGCAGCGGCCTGTACAACATTGAGGGCTTTGAAAACCAGAAATGGCGCACAGTCAAAACGCCCTTTGGCAGTCCATCTGACCAGTTGCTGACAGGCACGCTTGGCGGGCGTGAAGTGGTTTTTCTGCCTAGGCATAGTCGCGGGCATCGTATCCTGCCCAGCGAGCTCAATCACCGGGCAAATATTTGGGCTATGAAAAAGCTCGGTGTGCAGTGGATCATCAGCGTCAGTGCCGTTGGATCCCTCCAGAAAAAATACAAGCCGTGTGACATCGTGCTGATCGACCAGTTTCTCGACCGCACAAAGCAATCGGGCAACCATACCTTCTTCGGTAACGGCATTGTCGGGCATATTGCGTTTGCCGATCCCATTTGCGAGGAGCTGCGCCAGTTGCTGCTCAAGAGCGCGACCCGCAAAAAGACCCGCGTACACAACGGGGGCACCTATGTGAACATGGAAGGCCCCGCTTTCAGCACTAGGGCCGAGTCGCTCACCAATCACCGGCTCAAGTACGACGTCATCGGAATGACCAATCTTGGTGAGGCCAAGTGCGCTCGCGAAGCAGAGATCGCCTACGCCACCATGGCAATGATTACTGATTACGATTGCTGGAAAACCGACGAGGCTCACGTGACCGTGGAGATGGTGATCGAAAACCTGAACCGCAACGCCGCCACTGCCCAAGCCGTGCTGGCCGATGTGCTCCCGCGCATCCCCGCCGAGCCTGCCGACTGGCCATGCCATTCCGCACTGGAGAACGCAATTATGACCGACCGGAAAGTATGGCCGACTAAGACAAAGAAGGCGCTGGAGCCGCTGCTTAAAAAGTACCTGTAGCCTAGGCTACTTTTTCTTCGGCGGGTACGCCTGCGGCCCGTTCTGATACAACACCCCGCGGGTTTTGGTTTTCATTCGATAAATCTTATCGAAGCAGGTGATGTACATGTATTCCAGATTCCGCCCGGCAAAAGTCACACTGGTGATGCCTTTGATCCCGATCGGGCCGGGGATCACGCCACTGATACGGCCGGTGGGATCGAAGTATTGGATACCCAGTTCAGTCGCCACATAATAGCGTCCGTAGGCGTCCGTAATCATACCATCACCGCGGCACGAGGGCTGAAAAGCCGGCAGAATCGTGCGCTCTTCAGTTGGTGCCGGTTTGCGCCGCATGGTCATGTACGGTTGCTTGTGCGCCAGCGTGCCGTCCGGTTCAATCCGAAACGCCCAGCAATGTTTACCGCGAAAGTCCGACACCACTAACGTGCCCTGATCCGGCGACAGGCAAATGCCGTTGGGCCCCGTGATACCCACATCAGCCGGCTTCATTTTGCCGGTCTTGAGATTGTAAATCGTCACCTGTTTTTTCGGCGTTTCCGTGAAGTACAAATAACCCTTGTGCGTCACCACCAGATCATTGGGGTAAACGTCCTTGGCTAGCACGGTCATTTTGTTCGATTCCGGATCGATCGATACCAACTCCCGCGTCCTCGCCCGGCACGCGTAAATTTTCCCATCCGGCCCAAACTTCATACCGCTGATCCCGGTCATGCCTTTGAGATACAGGACTACTTTTCCCTGCGGGATAATTTTGTACAACCCCTGTTCACTGCGTAGGTCCGAGTAATAAAAATTTCCATCAGCATCCGCTGTGGGTGCATCTGTGAACTCATGACCAAACGCCGCCAACTGCCAGCCCTCATCCGGAAACAATATCTGCGACAACGGCATATCCTGTGCCGGCAACATACCCGCCAACGCAAACCAACCCGTCAGTAAAAAACGTTTCATCATTTTAATTTTTCTTCACGTGATCCGCCCAAAGCCACCGCAGGGCATCAGGCAAAATCGCGCCACCATGTTTCAGGTTGTGCTGGCCGTCGCCGTACACAAACTTGTAATCCCAATTCATGAACCTCAGCGCGGCGACCATCTGCTCGTTGGCCAGAGGCCAGTGTCCGTGAGCATTATCCAGATCATGTCTGCCCGCCTGCAGAAATACCTTCACTGGCTTCCTAGCCGTTTTGCGAATCCAACTAGGGTACACGTGGCCGCCGCGGATATTCGTAAAGCTGCCGATCATGCTGTAAACCTTGCTGAATGCATCAGGCCGTTCCCAAGCGACGGTGAAGGCGCAGATCCCACCACTACTGGCTCCGCAAATTGCGCAGTCAGCGGCCTTATCTGAGAGGTTGTACTTCTCGCCCACCGCCGGCAACAGTTCTTCCAAGAGAAATCGCGCGTACTGGTCGCCCAAGGAATCATACTCAAAACTTCGATTGTTCGCCCGCCAGCGATTCTCCGGAAATGCTTCGCCGCGATGACCGGGATTAACAAATATCCCGATCGTCACCGGCATTTCGCCTTTGTGGATTAGGTTATCGAACACCACCGTCGTCCGCACATCCCCGTCCTCCTTCAGATAAGCGTGCCCGTCCTGGAAAACCATTACGCACGCCGGCCGATCTGCCCGGTACTGTGCCGGCACATACACCGAGTATTCGCGCCGTGTGCCCTTGAAAATATCGCTCTCGAGAATGTGCTGAGTCACCTTGCCTCGCGGCACATCCGGCTGCCGCTCGGAATCGGCGGTGAGCTTAAACTCCGGAATCTTCGGCTTGGCCTCTATTTCATTTTTCGCCTCCGGCGCGGAGAAAATCCATTTGGCTGAATTCGGGAAAATTGCCCCGCCATGCCGGCCGCTGTGGCCGTCATCCCCCCAAACTATCTTGTAATCGTAACCTTTGAAACGTAACGCAGCTGACACCTCCGCATTGGAAAGCGGCCAATGGCCGTGCAGATTATCCAGATCCTTCAGCCCCTCCTGCAGTAACACGCGCAGGTTTTTCTTTTCGGACTTTCGGATCAACGCCGGATACACATAGCCGCCGCGAATATTCGTGAAGCTGCCAATGTGGCTGATCACGCCACCAAAGAAATCCGGCCGATGCCAAGCCGCCGTGAACGTCGCGATGCCGCCGCTGCTGTTACCGCAGATCGCGCGCGCCGCCGGCTCCTTAGCGATCACAAGGTTATGCTGCTTGGCCACCACCGGCCATATTTCCTCGATGATAAAATTGGCATAATCCGCGCTCACTGTGTCGTACTCAAACGCCCGGTTGCGGCGCGGTTGATTACCCGGCTCAGCACCCGGCACACTGCCCGGGTTTACAAACAACCCGATCGTCACCGGCAATTCCTTCCGATGAATGAGATTATCAAAAACAATCGGAACCCGCGTGTGACCGTTCTCGCGTACAAACCCGCCCCCATCCTGAAACACCATCAAGTTTGCCGGCTGCTTCGGATTGTACTGGGCCGGAATATACACCCAATACGAGCGTGTCGTGCCGGGGAACGCCTTGCAGTCATTCCAATCCCCCTGAATGACCTTCCCTTGCGGCACCCCTTCCTGCCGTTGGGCATCCGGCCCGGGACGATAATTGGCCGCAGCCAAAAAGCTGCCGTTGAGTAAAAGAAAAAGAATCGTGCGCATGAGCAATCGGTGGTGCGAGTATCCGCTGCGGCGGGCGATTATCAAGAAAGGATCGTGCCCATCGAATCGCCCACTTTCGCGTACAACTCGCGCTGCTGCGCCGAGTGCTCAAGCATATCGGCCGCCAACTGAATCCGGCCCGGCTCAAAAATCGTGAGCGTTGCCGAGCCTCCGAAGGCGAAGTAGCCCTTCTCCTCACCCTTCGCCACCGGTCGCGTGGGCACAAACGTGTGATGCACACTGCCCACGTTTGTCGCGCCGATCTCCAACATCACCACGCGCCCAAGCTGTTCCGTTTCAATCTCGGTCACGTACCGCTTGTTCTCCCACAAAATCGCCAACCGATCCCGCAAGGCCAGTGGGTTCACCGAATACAACGGCCCGTTGATCCAGCGCGCATTGCCCGGCACGCCGGCTGCGGGGAAATGAAATCGATGATAATCCACCGGGCACAACCGCGAAAACACTGCCGCACCATCCGCATAACGCTCAGCCAATTCCGCATCATCCAGCAATCGCGCCAAGTCAAACCGTTGGCCCTTGACGAACACCCCTTCCACCTCCGACGCCTTGGCGAACCCGAGATGCCGTCCATCGGCCGGAAACACCACCGAATCAGCCGCCGCATCCACCGGCCGCGCCTCAGGCTTGAGTTTGCGATAAAAGAAATCGTTGAACGACGTAAACGCATCCGCCGCCTTCACATGCTCGTCCTCGGCAATGTCGTATTGATCAATAAACGGCCGAACCCGCGCCGCGCTGCCTGGCCGGCTCATTCGCCAGCCGTACCAACGCGAAAACCAAGCCCTCTTCGCGACCGCATGCAGCGCCAGTTGCCCGAACGGGTTAAACAGAACAAATCGCAACCAAGACTCGCCATACACCACTTCGGTCTCCACCTCGCCGGTGTAGCGGTTGAAAAATTGAATACCCGATTCGGCCATCAGCAACTCGTCGGCACGCCCGCCACTACCTCCACACAATGCGGAATGGCGCCCTCCACGAAGCCGAGGCATTCCACCGCGCCCTTCGGCTTGCCCGGCAGGCAGATCACCAGCGCATTGCCCACGGCGGCGGCGAGGTTGCGCGAAAGAATGGCGTTCTTCGTGATCTTCATGGACTCCATCCGCATTACCTCGCCAAAGCCCGGCAACTCGCGGTCGGCGATTTCCTTCACTGCCTCGGGGGTCACATCGCGCGGCGCCACGCCCGTGCCGCCGGTGGTCAGCACCAAGTGCGCCCCTTTGGCAATCTGTTCGCGAATGGCGCGCTGGATCTGTTCCTTGTCATCCGGCACCACCGTCTCGGCAATGACCGCCCAGCCATAGCCATCCGCCGCCTCGGCCACCAGCGGCCCGCCAAAATCCTCGTATTGACCCGCCGCCGCGCGATCAGACACTGTGATAATCCCAACCTGAATCTTCATTGTTTTGTTTTTGAAACCAGTTTCACGTTTGTGATGCGCATCTTTTTATCGACCGCCTTGCACATGTCATAAATTGTCAACGCCGCCAAATTCACGGCCGCCAACGCCTCCATCTCCACCCCCGTCCGGGCCGCTACCCGCGTGGTTGCGGTAATCACAACGGCGTTGCCCGTTTTGGGGAACTCAAAATCCACCTCGCAATGGTCCAGTGGCAACGGATGACACATCGGAATCAAATCCCCCGTCCGCTTAGCCGCCTGAATGCCAGCAATGCGCGCCGTGGCCAGCACATTGCCCTTGGCGATTTTATCCCCGCGCACCAGCTTCAAAGTTGCCGGTGCCATGCGGATCTCCCCGCGCGCTACCGCCGTACGCAGTTGCACCGGCTTACCCGAGACATCCACCATCCGCACTTCGCCTTTGGCATCGATGTGAGTCAGTTTTTTCAATTCGCCAATCCTTCCATCCAATCCGCAATGGTCTTTTCCATTTCCGACTTCACCACCGCGTTGGGCTGCACATGTTTTGGAATGTAATCCGGCGAGGTGCCCCACAAATCGCTCGTCACCAAAATCTGCCCATCACAATCCGGCCCCGAACCGATGCCGATGGTCGGCACAGGCAGAGCTGCTGTCAATTCTGCTGCCACCGCTGGCTCCACCAATTCCAACACAATCGCAAACGCACCAGCATCCACCAGCGCCCCGGCATCATCACGCAAAGCGGCCGCCTCATCGGCTTGCCGACCTTTGACCTTATAGCCGCCTTCTTCACGTACACTTTGCGGCAACATCCCCAGATGCCCGAGGAACGGAATACCTGCCGCCACCATCCCGCGCACCGGTTCACCGATCGCCAGACCACCCTCAGCCTTCACGGCTTCGGCTCCGGCTTCCATCAATCGCTGCGCATTTTCAACCGCCATCTCCGGCGTCGCATAACTGCCCGCCGGCAAATCTGCCACCAACAAGGCCCGCGGTTGGGCTCGGGCGGCCGCTCGGGTGTGATGCAGCATATCCTCCATGGTCACCCCGGTCGTGTCTGGCAAACCCAGTACAACCATCCCCAGCGAATCCCCTACGAGCAGCAGTGGCACGCTGCATGCATCTAAAAACTTGGCGGTGGGATAATCGTATGCCGTTAAGGCCGCAATCGGCGTTTCGCCTTTCATTTGGCGAATGCAATCAGCGGTAATTTTCCCAGCAGCCACGCGCCACCTTTCCCGTAAAGTTTCTCCGCCGACAAGAGGAAATTACCCGAGCCAGTCCTTAACCTTTGGTAATACCTTGTTGAAAGCCGTGTTCCACGCCATGGCAAGTAGAACCAGAAAACCGATTCCTCCAACAATATTGAGTAGCGGCCCATTTCGGTGTTCGCCCATGTAGTCCTTGCGATTGCACAACCACAGCAGCACGCCGGCCATCAGGGGCGCAGCGATCACCGTTACTGCCTGAGCCATCACGATGGCTCCGACGGGTTTCGCCCCTGTCTTGATCACATACAATGCCACTCCCATGCCCGTAAGCAAAACCGCCGCGGTCAACCGGCGAGTCCAAGGATCATCTGGTTTACTGCCCAGCCCTAAACCGTCGGCCAACACGAAACCACCAATCATGGAGTTAATCAGGAATGATGAATACGCCGCCGAGAAAAGCCCGAGGCAAAACAGTGCTTTCCCCTTATCGCCAAACAGCGGTTGCAACTGCTCAGCAACTGCCCCGGCATCAGTAAGCTCCTGCCCTCGCAACACCGAGGCCGCCGTGCCCATAATCATCAGTGTGATGGCCGCCATGATCAAGGCGCCCACACGCGAATCAAGCAGGCTGTCCGCCAACCCTTCCTTGGCCACACCTTTTTCCCGCACGAGGTAAATCTGAAAGTAGGCCGCTGCGATTACAAAAGTCGTCCCGACCAAACCCAATACGGTAATATCAATTTCGCCCAACCCAGACGGCACAAACCCGCGTGCCCATTCACCCAACTGGGGTTTGGCAAAAAATAAATTCGCCGCAAAGGCCAACAACATCAGCCCGACAAATCCCATCATCAATTTCTCCAAGGCCTTGTAGAGATTTTTGAAGCAAAACAAGAACGCGATGGCAGCGGCGTTAAAAAGGACGACGATGTACTCGAAATCCACATAAGCATTGAACGCCGTATGAACGCCGAGATTGTTGCCAAATTGAAATGCCGACGCGATAAAAAAAACGGATACCCCGACCAACATCGCCAACCACCGCCCCACTCGGTCCGTGAGCATTTTCCCCGGCGAATCCTTCGCCATCACTCCCAGTCGCGCCGCCATGGTGGTAAACGAGAGCATGAAGACCACCGAGGCCACCACCACCCAACTAAGCGCGAATCCATTATCAGCGCCCACCTTGGAACTGGTCAAAATACTCCCGGGCCCAATAACCACACAGGCAGTGATGAGCCCGGGGCCCAGAGCCTGATACCATTTGCGCGGAGCCGTCGATTGATCGTCAACCATGCGCGGAGTGTACGGGGCCCCTTGAGGGTGGGAAGCTTAAAGGGGCGTAAGAAGCTCGTCGGTTTCCAAGGCCGAGAGTAG
>WTHG01000236.1 GCA_011523245.1 Verrucomicrobiales bacterium
GCGTTGAACTTTGCCGGTGGGGGACAGGCGAACGAGCAGATTTTTGCGCCCGGGCAAAACGGGTTGGCGGCGAATGTTGAGGCCGATCTTGCGGGCGCGATCGATCAGTAGCTCTGCCACGCGTTCCTCACCGCTGACGGCGGGGTCATCGACAAACGCGGGATTGATGCTGGGGCGGGCAACCAGTTCGCGGAGCAGTTGGGTAACGGCGTTCATTCGGGTTTGCGGCCGATGAGATTGGTGTAGCGGCGGCCTTGATGGCGGGCGATGAGATCGGCGTCATCAGTAAACTCCGCCAGCGAACCGTCCGGCCGCAGTTCATACAGCGTGAGGCCGAGCTCGCGCAGTGTCTGCAAAAACTCATTCGCATCCCCGCCCGCCTCGGCAATGCCCTGTGGCCAGAATTCGGTGAGCAATGTGAGATTGGGCGAGGCGGTGATGGTTTTGCTCAGACCGGCAATCACCTTGGGCTCGTAACCCTGCACATCGATTTTGATCAGGTCGACGGCATTGATTTTGTTTTCGCGCATCAACGCGTCCAGCGGCTGGGCTTCCACTTCAACCTGCGGCCGATCTTCGGTAGAGGCGTAGAGGCGATTATCGCCGCGGTTATCGGCCGAGATATAAAGCGGCAGCGTGGCCGGTGCATCCGAGGCGGCAACGGCAAAGGACTGGACGTTGCCGACCGCATTGGCGGCGATGGTCTGCTCGAGGTACTGGTAACTGTCGGGATCCGGCTCAATGGCGATCACCCGGCCATTGGGTCCTACGGCGTGCGCGGCCAGAGCAGTGTAGTAGCCGATATTCGCGCCCACATCGAGAAAAGTCATGCCATCGTGACAGGCCGTTTCGAAAAAACGCGTCTCCGCCTTTTCATACACACCAAAACGCAACGCGCCACTGACCACGGGATCATTGGGATTGAGCACCACCTTAGCCTCACCAAACTGCAGTTCCTTGGGCAAGAGCTGGCGGATGGTCCAGTTCGTAATCTGTCGCAACGGCCATGGGCGCAGCAGGTAACAGTAAACGAACTCGGCGAGCATGTTAGGGGTTTTGTTGGCGGAACCAATCGACGAAACGCGGGATACCGTCCTCGATTTTGGTTTGCGGATCGTATCCCAACAGTCGTTGTGCCTTGTCGATGTTGGCGTACGTAATGGGGACATCGCCCGGCTGGAGCGGTTGCCGGTCAATTTGTGCCTCAATACCGAGGGCGCTTTCGAGTAGCTCGATCAATCGGCTGAGTTTAACAGTTTGCGATTCGCCGAGGTTGATGACCTCATAACCGAATTCTCGATCCGTGCAGGCGAGGATGCCGTCGACCGTATCATCCACATAGGTGTAATCCCGCGAGGTACTGCCATCGCCAAACACCGTGATCGTCTGACCGGCGTGCATGAGCCTGGCAAATTTGTGAATCGCCAGATCCGGTCGTTGGCGTGGGCCGTACACGGTGAAAAAGCGCAGCATGCAGACGTCCATACCATACACATGATGGTACACATGCCCGAGCGCTTCGCAGGCCAGTTTGCTGGCGGCGTACGGCGAGATGGCGCTGAAGATGGGGTCCGTTTCACTGAACGGCACACTGGAGTTCACCCCATAAACCGATGACGAAGAGGCGATGGTGATTTTTTTGATGCCGCGGGCGTGTGCGGCTTCAAGGAGATTGACCGTGCCCTCGACATTGACGCGCTGGTACAAGGCCGGTTGCTCGAGGCTCGGCCGGACCCCTGCCCGGGCAGCGAGGTGGATGATCTGATCAAACGGCATGCTGCCCAGCACTTCATCGAGTTCCGCCCGCTGAGTGATATCCGCATGCACGAAGGCAAAGGACTCGGCGCGCGCCTGCAATTCGCGCAGGGTATTTTGTTTGATGGCCGGATCGTAGAAATCGTTCAGGTCATCCAGCGCACAAACCGTGTGACCGGCCGTGAGCAGGCGTTCACAGACATGCGAACCAATGAACCCCACGCCGCCTGTGACCAACACATTCACGGCGCGAGCCTAGCGGCCAGTGACGGCGGTGTCGAGGATGCCAATAACACGTGAATGACTTGTGAATTTCCCCCTCTTGCCGCGCGGGCAAGCATCTGGATACTCCCGCGCATGCCCGATAACGAGTTGCTGGAACTGGAAATCCCCCAATTTGAAAAGGTGAAGAGCGGCAAGGTCCGCGAGGTATTCGACATGGGCGAAAGCTATTTGTTCGTTGCCTCCGATCGCGTCAGCGCTTTTGATGTGGTGCTGCCCAATGGTATCCCGCGCAAAGGCGAGGTGCTCACGCAGATTTCACACTTTTGGTTCGACCGGTTCGAGAATGACATCCCGAACCACCGTATCAAGGACGGTTTGCCTGAGGATCTGGCGCATCTCGGACCGCGCAGCATGGTCGTGAAAAAGGCCAAGCCACTCGCCATCGAGTGCATCGTGCGCGGCTACATCACCGGCAGCGGCTGGAAGGAGTACCTGAAGCAGGGCACCGTGTGTGACATCCCGTTGCCCGAAGGCCTGCTGGAGTCCGCCGAGCTGGAGGAGCCGTTGTTCACGCCGAGCACCAAAGCCGACGAAGGCCATGACGAAAATATTTCGTTCGAAAAAGCCGTGGACATCGTGGGACAGGAAACCGCCGAGAAAGTGCGCGACCTGAGCCTGAAGATTTACACCGAGGCCCGCAACTACGCCCGCGAACGCGGTATCATCATTGCTGACACCAAGTTTGAGTTTGGCGAGCTGGATGGCGAACTGATTCTCATCGACGAAGTACTCACGCCCGATAGCTCCCGATTCTGGCCGTTGGACGAGTACGAGCCCGGTCGCGGCCAGTTCTCCTTCGACAAGCAATACGTTCGGGATTACCTCGAGACCTTGGACTGGGATAAGACCCCGCCGGGACCGGCATTGCCTGCCGACCTCGTGGAACGCTCCCAGGCCCGATATCTCGAGGCCTACGAGCGGCTCACCGGTCAGGCTCTGTGAACGCCGCGGTAGACGATTTTCTGCAGCACATCCGCCTCGAAAAGGGGCAATCCGCCCAGACGCAAAAGACCTATGCCGCGTTGCTTGGCCGGTTTGTCAACTGGGCTGAGACCACTGGTCTTGGCGATTGGGAAGACGTCAAACGCAAACATCTCACGGAATTTCTCAAGCACGAACGCAACCGCGCGCCCGAAGGGCAGGGCGGACAGGCCGAACAACTCAGCCCGGAATCGGTGTACCTGCAAATCGCCGCCCTCCGCGCTTTCTATAAATACGCCGCCGGCGAACAGATTGTGCGAGCCAACATCGCGGAAAATCTCTCCCTGCCCCGCCGCTGGAAACGCCTACCCAAGGCGTTATCCGATCTGGACATCGACAAGCTCCTTGAGCCACCGACCGAAGCCACACCCACCGAGTTGTGCACCACCGCCATTCTGGAGCTAGCCTACGCTTCCGGCTTGCGTTTGAGTGAACTGCGCAACCTCCGCCTTGAGCAACTGCATTTGGAGGATGGCTTTGTTACCGTCATCGGCAAGGGCGACAAGGAACGCGTCGTGCCGTTGGGCCGCCCGGCTGTGGCGGCGATGGAGCAGTATCTCGAGGCCGGTCGACCGGATCTCGTGAAGCCGCGTTCCCCGGCCAATGTGTTTCTCACCCAACGCGGTACCGCCTTTGCCGCCAGTACCATCTGGGGACGGATCAAGGCCCGCGTGGCGCGCGCTGGGATCACTCGCAACGTAACGCCGCACATGCTGCGGCACAGCTTTGCCACACATCTCCTGGAACGCGGTGCCGACCTTCGCGTCATCCAGGAACTCCTTGGCCACGCCAGCATCAGTACCACGGAAATCTACACCCACGTCGCCGGCCAACGCCTGCGCGAGGTGCACGATCAATTCCATCCGCGCGCTTGAGGCAGAGAATCAGGCATCCTTTTTCTTGGTCGGTTTTTTGCGTTCAGGTGCCTTGGATTTTACGTTTACCGTGTGCGCTTCCACCTTGGTTTCGGAAATGCGCTTGGCCCGGCCGCCGACATACATTCCCGCCTTGATATCACCGAGCTTCGCCTTCTCGCCATCCAATGTCAGCTTGGCGTTGTCCACTAAGATAAAAACCCGATCAGGTTTGCCTTTGGCGCCCGGTAATGTCAGTACGCTCTTTTCGGAATCCACCGATTTAACCTCCCCGCGAAACGGGAAAAAGGCACTTTTCTTTTTGGAAGATTTTTCTGATTTCGGGTTTTTCTCCTCAGCAAATGTTGGGTGTGCCACGAATAACCCACTGCTAATAACAGCGGCCGACAATAGTGAAAGGTAAACAGTTTTCATGGGAAACTGTCAGCAATCTAACTCAGAAAAAAGTCTTCGCAAGTGGAATTAGAGATAAAATTTTAGATAAAATAATTTTATTCTTGTAAATCGCACAGGCTGAATGGGTTGATGCTTGAGGATGGAACAAAACTTTTTTAATGATTCAAGATGGCATAGAGGCTGGAGAGAATGCCGGGTTCTTTGCGCCGTTGTCAGGCGCTGGCTTCCCTCTGTGCCTCTGTGGTGAAACATAAGCTACTACTTCAACTTCGCTCGCACGCGGTTGTATTCGGGGTTGACGCATTTGTCGCCCCAGCGTTTTAGAGTGGCGAGTAATCCTGCGTCACTTTCGGTCTGTTGACCTTGATCGCCGGTTTCCCTAATCCAGTCCGTTAGCAATTTTCGATGTTGCTCCAAGGCTTTTTGATGCTTGGGGTCATTGGCGAGGTTGTGAATCTCGTGCGGGTCGTTGGCGAGGTCGTACAGTTCCTCAGGGGCTTTTTTGGGGCCGAAGAAAATGAGCTGCGTCTTATTCATCTCGCCGTTGGCCATCATTTTGCGGAAGGCTTGGGAAACCGGCCAGGGATCCTTGTAGCTGGGCTGCATGAAGGGGCGGTCGGTGAGGTAGTTGCGCAAATATTTGTAGCGCGGGGTGACGACGGCGCGGATTTTCTCGATGGTGTAATCGCACCGGTCACGCGCGGCAGTGACGTATTGGCGGGGCTGGTAATCCTTGGCCAAAAAATCGGCGCCTTCCATATGCTTGGGGATGGCCATGCCGGCGGCGGCGAGGCTGGCGGGGGCGATGTCGATACCGCTGATCAAATCCTTGCGCGCTTGCCTAGGCTGGATGCCGGGGCCGGCGACGATCATGGGCATGCGGATGCCGCCTTCGTAGAGGAACTGTTTGTGGCGATGCAGTTTGTATCCGTGATCGCTGAAGCAAAAAATCAGCGTGGACTCGGTAAGGCCATCCTTCTCCAACTCGGCTAAGATTTCGCCGATCTGTTCATCGGTCTTGAGCAGGCAATCGTAGTGATGGGCGATCTCCTCGCGCACGAGCGGGATGTCCGGATAGTACGGCGGCACGGGCACCTTGGCGCGGTCCATTTTCTTTGGCGCGCGCCGCCCGAGCTTGCCGCCGCGCAACTGGATCTGCCCGAAGAACGGCTGGCCCGGCTTGCGGTTGCGCCAGAGGTTGGCTTTGCTATTGGGGCTGTATAATTCTTCGGGACTCCATTTGAAATTGTAATCGTCTTTGCCGGATTGGTTGAAGGTAAAGTAGCCGGCCCGCTTCATCATCACGGGTAGAGGCTCCACGCCTTTGGGCAGGCGAATGTCATCAAACTCCTTGCCCATGCTCTTGCCGCGAAACGACGGCCGGCCGCTGCGGTGGTTGTGGATCCCAAAGGTCGTCTGCATGGCACCCACGATGATGCTTGAGCGCGTGGCGGAGCAAACCCCGGCCGGCGTGTAAAAGCGGTCGAACCGAATGCCGCGCGCGGCCAGCTTGTCGATGTTCGGTGTCTCGATGAGTTTCTCGCCGTAGCAACTGAACCAGCCGCTAACGTCCTCGAGATAAATCCAGAGAATGTTCGGTCGCTGCGGCGGTTCCGCCGCCTGCACGGGCACACCGAGCAGGCAAATCATCAGGGCCAGGATGCGTTTCATAGTGGGGCGAGGTTTGCACAAGTCAGTCGATGCGGCAAGCTGCGGTCTATTTTTCATCCCACGCAGAGACGCGAAGGCGCAGAGAAACCAATTTATATTCTCTGCGACTCCGCGTGAGGATTTCGGGCAATGTGAAACTTGCCCCACGCCTGATTTGCCGCTTACATCGCCACATGCGTTTGTTTGCAATTTTGCTGCTGTGCTTAAACTGGGTTCACGCCAAGCCGCCGAATGTGCTGGTGATCATGGCCGATGACTTGGGGTACTCGGATCTGGGCTGTTACGGTGGTGAGATTGAAACGCCTCATCTGGATGGGCTGGCGAAGAACGGCCTGCGGTACACACAGTTCTACAACACGGCGCGCTGTTGGACGACGCGGGCGGCGATTTTGACCGGCTACTACGCGCAGCAGGTGCGGCGCGATCATTCGGGCGGAAAGCGGCGGGCCAATCGGCCGGAGTGGGCGCGGCTGTTGCCGGTGATGCTCAAGCCTGCCGGGTACCGCTCCTATCACTCCGGCAAATGGCACGTGGACGGCATGCCGTTGGCCAACGGGTTTGATCGCTCGTACTACATCAACAACCATGGTTTTTTTCGGCTGAAATTTCATTTCCTCGATGACCAACGTCAGCCGGCCACGCCGATCAGTCCGGACTTTTATGCCACCTCCGCCATAGCCGATCACGCGATCACGGTGCTGAAGGAGCACCAGCAGGAGCATGCTGGCAAACCGTTCTTTCATTTCCTCGCTTTCACGGCGCCGCATTTTCCGTTGCATGCGTTACCGAAGGATATCGAGCGATACCGCGCCCGTTATCGACAGGGCTGGGACAAAATCCGAGCGGACCGTTGGGCGCGACAGCGAAAGCTGGGCTTGGTGCATGGCGAGTTGCCGCCGGTGGAGAGCAAGGTTGGCCCGCCGTATCATTTTCCGGATGCCTATAAAATTCTCGGCCCCGGCGAGGTGCGTTTTCCGGACCCGTGGGAACAGCTCACCCAGGAACAACAAAACTTTCAGGCGGATAAAATGGCCGTGCACGCCGCGATGGTCGATTCGATGGATCGCGCCATCGGCCGGGTGCTGGATCAGTTGCGCGCGATGAAGGTGTTCGATGACACGCTCATCCTGTTCATGTCCGACAACGGCGCAAGCGCAGAGGTGATGGTGCGTGGTGATGGGCATGATCCCAAGGAACCGTTGGGCTCGGCCTTCACCTACCTGTGCCTTGGCGCCGGTTGGTCCACGGCGAGCAACACCCCCTTTCGCATGCACAAGACTTGGGTACATGAGGGCGGTGCCTGCACGCCCCTGGTGGCGCACTGGCCCAAGGGCATCCAGGCCCGCGGCGAATTACGCCAAAGCCAGGGCCACGTGATCGATGTGGTGCCCACCGTGCTGGAATTGGCGGGACTGCCCAAGGCGTATCCGGGGCCGGGTGCCCCGGCGGGTCCGGGCCGCAGTCTGGTGTCGACCTTTGCCAAGGATGTGAACGTGAAGCGCGATTATCTGTGGTGGGCGCACGAGGGGAATCGGGCGGTGCGTG
>WTHG01000447.1 GCA_011523245.1 Verrucomicrobiales bacterium
GCCAATAACCAATAAGGGCACATATGAGTGCATCAACTTGATCCTCACTATTTTTTGACCACGGTTGATCAAATAATGACTGGATCAGATAAAGGTTTTCGACAGCAAAAAACCGGCTTTCAAGCGCATTGAATAGTAAACTTTTTAATTCCGAAAAACCGCGGTTTTTTTGAACCAAATTTCCCTTTTTGTATTTGATCCGTTTAGGAAGATTAAACCAACGTATTAGGGCAATGTGCGGGTATACTTCACATGCGTTCAAGAACCGTCCTCTTGAGCGCGGGATTTCTGAATCGATTATAAACCCACCTATGTTAAGTTGATCGCTTATTTTCAGAGGCCGCTTACAAAGCTGTTGATTTACCGGATAACAACCAGCTTTATATTTTCCAAAGTGACGATGAGAAGCCCGGTCTACTGGCCGTGACCCGGTTTTGTTACGGCAGATCAAAGGGGCATCAAACATAGCTAGCACGCTGCCTTGATCGACATAATTTTGTATCCATTCAGTCAGTTGGGAATCCCCTTTGGACAATCCAATATGTTCCAAGCGAGCTTTACCATTTTTTATACCGATAGAACATACTCCATCGGGATTCTTATTACCCCACGCTAAGTCAACCCCGATAATATGAAGCACAGTCAGCCCTCTCTTATAATCTGTTCTGCCACTAGGCGACCTGAACGCATTGCAGTGTTAAGCGAGGGAACCCCCATATAGTCACCACAACGGTATAAACCTGTACGAATTCTGCAGTCCCTTTCATCACGTGGCAATGGAGTTGCAGGCACGGGGTTTGGTATCAAATATGTTTTGAGATGGCGTAATTCGTTTGGATCCACATCGTACCATTCTCGAAGTTGAGATCTAACCAGTTGATCCAAGTCAGCGTCATTAAAATACTCTCTTTTAACTACGCTAGCACTTATTAAATATTTTCCCTTCGGCGCGTATTCTGCTTCTTCAGGCATAACCATCAGATTGTTTATGGGACCTTTAGAATCTGCATTTAGAATCAAGCGACCCGGTTGGGAAATCGGTTTATCGATTGCGTAATAGATACATGCTACTCCTGTACGGCCTTCATCGGCCATATCCGTCTCTGTTAAAGCACAATTAGCCTTTTGGTCTGTGGCGATTACAATCACTTTTGCATTCAAAATTTGACCGGAGGATAATAATAGGGATTCCCCCGAGACTTTCTCAGCTTTGGTATTAAGCATGAGTTGATCATTACCCACAAATTCAGCCAATTGTTTGGGTATTTCAGCCACTCCAAGAGAAGGAACGGAGGTCGAACCATTAGCGAAATGGGTAAATACCTCATCAAATTTTCTGACAGAAGTTCTTAGCTCAGGCTCAAGAAAAACCCCTGCGAGAAAAGGGCGCCAAAAATGTTGCTGCATGGATTCAGTGAAGCCCAACGATTGTATAGCTAGCTTAGTCGATGACTCATCTGGGAAACCTTTAGTTGAGAGCAATCCAAGTCGAAGCAATCCTACTTTGATTTTGTCATTTATACTACCAATCGGATTAGACAACGTCTTAAATATCTTGAGAGGTTGCCTGAAGGGATCTGCCATTTCATGGAACTGACCATTGAAGCGGATGGTTGCTCCTGGATAAAGCTCATGTAGGTTTAGGCGATCATAGTTAAGCACGAGTTTAGCTTCAGGGTATGAAGTGAGTAATACCTGAAAACCGCGATCAAGACGGTAGCCGGCATATAAGTCCGTTTGCAAACGCCCTCCGACACGATCTGAAGCCTCAACCAAATAAACCGACCGACCCGCTTTCCTTAAGTAGTAAGCACAGGTGAGGCCAGCCATTCCAGCCCCCACAATGACAACTTCATGATTTTTCCTTGATTGATGCAAAACTACAAAAAAGTTCGCACCATTTTGGATAAATGGAAATAAATGAGAGAGTAGAAGATCTACATTACTGGGACGATATCTTCTTCCCACCCATTAAGAAGTGTTTTCAGACGGGCCCCTTCTTTTGGTTTTTGATTCAACAAATCGATTTCTTCCGCCAGATCCTTGGACAAATCGAAAAGCCATTCCTCAGTTCGGCCTTCAGTTTTACGAACAAACTTCAGGTTACCATCTCGCACCGCAGACCACGTTCGCTCACCCCGTTTACCCCGCCAGAAAAGAGTGCGGGAAATAGCCAGTAGAAGGGCGGTGATGAGGATCGGATTGGTTGGCTTCATTTGTTTTCTTAGCTGATTAATAGACCATTTATCAGGATAAGAAATGATATTTTATCGGTTTCGAGCCCCTCTTGAAAATCCTAACATCCAATCCACCAACTCCACCGTACCAAACACTGCTCTGCCCCCTGCGCGATGATCGGCTCCTTCAAACTCCGTATGCTTCACGTTCACATTCCCCACCGCCTTCAATCGCTCCACCATTTTTCGGATTCCAGCTGGATTCTTCCCATCCTCGCTGCCCGCCATCGACCAAATCGGCAACTTCGCAAGCTTCTTCGCATCGTCCTCGGCACTACCGCCTGTAAAACCACAAGGTGCTGCCGCGGCAAAACGATCCGGCGATTGATTGATCCATCTCCAGGTAGCCCCGCCCCCCGCGCTGTAGCCCATCACATAGACACGATCCTGATCAATCTCAGGGTGGTTCGCCAAAAAGTAATCGAGCATTTTATCGAGCGAATCCACACTCCAACGTTCCGCCGTGTTAGGATCAAGCGCAACCAACTCCTTCCCGGCCAACTCAGCCATATCAAACCCACGCTTCATCCCCATCTGAGCGCCAATCCCAAGCTGCTGTTGGAGACTAAGATTAAACCAACGCGGCCCTCCACCATGCAAATTGATAAGCAACGGCAGCTTTCCTTCAGTCTTCTTCACCGGCCGTGCCACCAAGGCGAGTTTCGTCATCTTTCCTATTTTCTTATGCAACTCGTCGGGCCAAACAAGGAGTTCCATCTCAACATTCTTAAACCGCGCATTCATCTCCGCCAGCGTAGCAGCAAGTTTCCCATCCCCAGCCGGCGTCGGTTTTGCAGTTGCTCCCGAGCGCATATTACCTCTCCTGGATCGGAGGAATCTTTGGCGAAAGGCTGCGATCTCCTCCGCGTTCAGTTTGCCGTCCTTGTCCTTATCCGCTTCGGGAAAGCGCTTAAGTATTCGCGCCAATTGCTCTGCGGAGGGCTGTTGCGCTTGCGCATTCTTGGAGGGCGCAGCAGCAGATGTCCTCTGAGTCTTCGAACCCTCCGCCGCAGAAAGTTCCACCCGGGTGTAGGGGCTGGAAAGATACTGCTGATAGCCGTTGGCTACATGTCCGTGATTGCTGAAGAAATCAACGCGGGAGGCCCCCTTCTTCAAGGGGATGGTGGCGGTCCAGGCGCCGGTCTTGGGATCCCGTTTCATGTCCGCCCATTGGTCTTCGGGAATGGGTACGTGCAAGAACGGGGCGGAACCTGCCGGAGCGCGGTCATACATCCACCAGATGCGCCCGCTTTTCGGCTGAGGTCCTTCCGCGAATCGCACCGTGACGCGCAGTTTGTCTTTATCGACTTTGTGGCTCGACGCCGGAGGGCTCAGCAAGGGATCGCCGCCAAAGAAATGATGCCAGAGGAAGGCGTCTCTATTCTGTTCGTCCTTGGCCGTGGCGACATGCGGCGTTTGTGAGTGCCCGCCGTTGGGTTGGTAATAGACCGGCACCTGCGGATGATTTTGCGCTCCCCAGAGAATATCATAGGCGACGTAGTCATGCGTTCCCGGCTCGAAAAGAATATCGACGCCCCGCTCCATCAATCGATCCCAATTCTCCGCAACGGTCACACTGGAGCGAAAGGAATCCGCATCGCGGGGGGCTGTGACTGGGGATATGACCTCATCCCTTGCCGGCTTTCCGACCATCACTCGTTGAAACAATCTGGCGCGTTCCGGGTTCAGATTGATAGCGCCAGCCTTGACGGCCTCAAAAAATGCTCTGTTTGCCTCTGCTGCTTTTGCTATCGCCTCACTGTCTTTTCTTCGAGTCGGCGAAGAGTAAGCAAACGCATGGTTAGAGCAGGTCGCGGTAAAACGCTCGTCATTGATCAAGGCGACTGCGGGCGATATGCCGTTCTTGGAACTGCCTGAACCGGCTACTTTGCCTTTTTCGAAATGGTCGGTTTCCGCATACGCCGCGGTGGTGGCCCGCATCAAGGTCATAGACCAAATCCAGACAATCGTGTAACGCGGATTCCTGCCTTTAATAAACTCGAGCATCATTTTTTGCTCCAGGCCTTTTTTGCCCGGAATATGCCTAAAGGCCTTAACATGCGTTTGAACGATACCAACGCCACCAGCCAGCAGCTTTGACTGAAATTCGCTTGGATCCATGTCTTTCTTCAAGTCTTCATAGGAATTCGCTCCGGTAATGCTAAAGCCCTTCGCCTTGCCTTTGAGCGGGACAATCATACGCACTGGTATCCGGTACTCCTGTCCCGGCCACCAATCGGCGACATTGATTTCGATCACCTTCTGGCGGGTGTCTCCAACGGGATGCCAGTCCTCCAAGATCTTTATATCCAAAGTGCTTTCGTCGAGAATCTCCTCGGGTTTGAAGAGAGAGTCCACTGCTGTTGGTGAGGCAATTGTGGAAATCTTCAGCGAAGTTGCACAAACGATGAAAAGAAAAGTGACGGCAAAATGTTTCATCAAATTGTATTTCATTGAGTTATCAGACGACTGCATTTGGCGGCCAGTTACAATCGAGGATTGCCCATTGTTAGCACTATAGAGTGCGGAGGGATGATTAAAAAAAGAGTATCGCAGCGCGTTTCATACTTTCTTCCATGTCAGAGCTGATTACTTTTCAATGGGGAGGTTTTCTATGATCCGAACGGCTTTCGGGTCTGCCGGTTCGACGGTATACTCACCCTTGACGTCACTCTTCATGCGGATGGGTAACTTCTCTTTGACCGCGGGCTTACCAATGGGAGGATCGCGTTTTCACAAACGGTTTCTTTATCGCACCGGCCGCACATCCTTTTCCCACTTGGCCAGCAGCGCTTTCAACCGCGCGGCATCATTGGGCTGCTTGGTGAGCAGATCGTTTTTCTCGCCGAGATCTTTGGAGACATCGTAGAGCCATGCCTCGGTTTGACCCTCGGTTTTGCGGACGTACTTCAGGTTGCCCTCGCGGACAGCGGCCCAGGTGCGCTCGCCGCGTTTGCCGCGCCAGAAAAGAGTGCGGGGGGTGTCCGGACTGTTGTCGGCGATGTGCGCGATGATATCCGTGCCATCAGTGCGGTCGGCAGGCACCTTTGCCTTGGCGAGGTTGAGAATGGAGCGGGTGAGATCGAACGTTGCGCAAACCTGTTTGCTGGTTTTGCCGGCGGGCAATTTGCCGGGCCAGCGCATAATCAGCGGCACTCGAATGCCGCCCTCCAGCGTCGAACTCTTAGCGCCACGTAACGGTCCCATGTGCGCAGCCGGAGCAAATCCGCCGTTATCGGACACAAAGATAACCAAAGTATTACGATCCAGATTTTGTTCCTTCAAAGCTGCCAACACACGGCCCACTTCGGTGTCCAGGTCCTCCAGCATCGCCACGTACGTGTCAGCGTCAGGCGTCATCCAGTTTTCCTTGGTGATTTTTTTGGCGGCGTCCTTCGGCCCTTGAAATGGAAAGTGTGGACTCTCATGGGAAACAAACAGGAAGAATGGCCGCGCCTTATGACGCTCGATAAATGCCAGCGAATGGTCGGTGATCAGATGCGTCATGTACCCCTCCGAATGCACCGGCAAACGACCGCGGAAGAGCACGTGCAAGTCACTCGTCTCACGATGATTAAAATAATGCACGTTGCCACCGAGGTACCCGAAGAATTCATCCCAGCCATGCTCTATCGGATTAAAACGTGGCTCGTAACCCAAATGCCATTTACCAAACACACCGCACGCGTAACCGACCTTTTTCAATGCACCAGGCAAAACCACTTGCTTCGCCGGCAAGCCCAACTGCCGCCGGGCAGCCAACTCAATGGCATCGTCGTACCGTCCCACGTTGCCCGTGCCGATGGCGCATTCAAGTCCGCCAGCCCATTGAGGGTAACGCCCTGTCAGTAACGCCGTACGCGTGGGGCTGCACTCGGTGCCATTCGAATAATGCTGCGTGAACCGCACCCCCTCCTTGGCCAACCGGTCAATGTGCGGTGTCTTCGCCCGCGGATGCCCATAGCAACCGAGGTCGCCATAACCCATGTCATCGGCCAGGATGAGGACAATGTTGGGCGGGACGGCTTGAAGCACACCACTGCAAGCCAGCAAAACTAACGCAAGGACGAAACGCATTAGCTGACCTTTTTCAACCGGCTCACGCGCCCGGTGGCGACCCACTCGGCGACGATGATATTTCCGTCGTTATCGAAGCAGGCGTCGTGGGGATGGACGAATTTTCCAGCAACCCATGTCTCGGGTTTGCCGCGGTTAACTTTCTTCTGCTTCACCACACCTTCGACATTATCGCCTAGGCGGACGACGACTTTGTTGTTGTCGCCCAACAAAGTTACGCGCGCATGCAGTTCGGGCACAAGCAGGAGATTTTTGTGGGAATCCAAGTTGGCCGGCAGCCCGTAGCCGGAAAGGGTCTCGAGATATTTGCCATCCAGCGTGAGGTATTGGAGTGTATGATGGGCGCGATCACATACCACCACGCGTTCCTCTCTCCCCGGACGGCGATCGATCCAGATGCCGTGCGGTGTGGCAAATTTCCCCTGGCCCTTGCCGGGCCCGCCGAATTTGGACACCCAGTTACCGGCCTTGTCGTAGCGATGCACGTAAAACGAGCCGTAGCCGTCCGCCAGCAGAAATCCGCCATCGTTGAGGAAGGCAAAGTTGGTGGGCATGAAGGCATCGCGGCCCCAGCGCTTCACGCGCACCTTGTCCTCGTCCTTGCGATAGACACCGCTGTCCATCGGCGCGTATTTTTCCCAAACCACCTCGCCCTTGAGCGTGAGCTTAGCAAAGGCCTTCACGTTTTGATAGGCGCACACGTAGAGAAACTGATCCTTGCCCTCGGTGCGTACCTCGATGCCGTGGCCACCGCCCTGAAACTGGTTGCCGAAGGCGCGGATGAATTTGCCCTTTTGGTCGAATACAAAAATGGACGGATGATCCTTCAAATTCTGGCGCCCCTCATGGATCACATAAAGCAACCCCTCGGCATCAACGGCGACGTTGTGTGTCGTCTGCCACGTGTACTTGTCCGGCAATTGCGCGAAATCGTGCTGCACTTCGTAACGATGCTCGCCTTCGCCAATGATGGTTTGCTTCGGATTCTTATTGGCCAAAAGCAACTGCGGCATGGCAACGGCAGCCGTAGCTGCAGTGGAGGCGGCTAGAAATTGACGACGGGTTTGGGTGATTTTCATGGTAACAGGTCAGGCGAGTCTACGCCGACGCAAACGGGATGCAAGAGCGGATACTTAATCCACCACCGCCACCGAGAGCGGACTACCCATTACCTTTACGCCAT
>WTHG01000519.1 GCA_011523245.1 Verrucomicrobiales bacterium
CTTTACACGCGTGGTGAGGTCGGAAACCGTCAGAACTTCCCGGGGCGGTTCTTCCGGAAACATTTCGCCGAAATCCCACTGGCTCTGGGCATCAGCCATGGGCTACATCTCCACCTTTTCGGCCACCTGCTGGACGTCCTTGTCTCCACGACCGGAGAGGTTGCAAATAATTATCTGCTCCTTCTCCATTTGCGGCGCTCGGGCAATCACTTCGGCAGCCGCATGGGAGGATTCCAGCGCGGGAATAATACCCTCAAGCTTGGACAGCTTGAAAAAGGCCTCCAGCGCCTTGTCGTCGGTGGCGTAGGTATATTCCACCCGGCCTTGATCACGCAGCCATGCATGTTCAGGTCCCACCGCTGCGTAATCTAAGCCTGCCGAGATACTATGGGTCAGTTGGATTTGCCCCACTTCATCCTGCAACAAATACGACCGCGTGCCCTGCAGCACGCCCAAGGAACCGCCCTGAAAACGCGCCGCATGCTTCTCGGGAACGATCCCTTCTCCACCCGCCTCGACGCCAACCATCGATACCGATTCGTCGTCAATGAATGGATAAAACAACCCGATCGCGTTTGAGCCTCCTCCTACGCAGGCCGCCAGCAAATCCGGCAACCGTTCTTCCTGTTCAAGAATCTGACGCCGCGCCTCATCGCCAATCACGCGATGAAAATTACGTACCATCACCGGGTACGGATGCGCCCCGTACGCTGTGCCGAGGATATAATGCGTACTGCGCACATTCGTCACCCAATCCCGCATAGCCTCGTTCACGGCCTCCTTCAGCGTCTTTTGCCCAGCCTCCACCGGCACCACTTCCGCGCCGAGCATACGCATACGATACACATTAAGCCGTTGCCGGCTGCAATCGTGCGCCCCCATGTACACCACACATTTGAGTCCAAACATCGCCGCCACCGTGGCGGTAGCCACGCCGTGTTGCCCCGCGCCAGTCTCGGCGATAATCCTGGTTTTGCCCATGCGTTTGGCCAGCAGAATCTGCCCCATGGCATTGTTGATCTTATGTGCGCCAGTGTGCAGCAGGTCCTCGCGTTTGAGATAAATCTTGGCCCCGCCCAAGTTTTCGGTCAGCCGTTGGGCATAGTAAAGCGGCGTCGGACGTCCGACAAATTCGCGCAGATAATAATCCAGCTCACGCTGAAATTCCGGGTCTTGTTGGGCGCGAAAATATTCCTCCTCCAGCTCGCGCAATGGATGCACCAGAGTCTCAGGCACATACCGCCCCCCATACGGACCAAACCGGCCGGCCGCATCGGGTAATTGCTCGCTCGCTACGCTGCTCATGGCCCTCAACCTAGCATGGCGCGCAGACCGCCTCAAGCCAGCGCCCCCTTGGCCGCCGCCACGAAGCTCCGCATCTGTTCCGCATCCTTGCGGCCCGGCTCACTTTCCACACCACTAGAGACGTCCACGCCAAACGGCTGCACTTTGCGCACGGCCTCGGCCACATTCCCCGGAGTCAGACCGCCCGCTAGAAAAATCGGTTTGCCAAATTCCTGCGCACGCACGGCCAGATCCCAGTTAAAGGTCGCTCCCGTGCCGCCCAGCGCATCTTTCACATAAGCATCCAGCAGATACCCCGCCGATGGAAACGCCTCCAATTCCGCCAGCGTTTCCTCGCCCTGCACGCGAAACGCCTTGAGCGTCATCACTGGATAACGACTGCATTCCTCCGGCGTTTCATCTCCATGGAATTGCAAAATGTTGAGCATGCACTCGGTCAGAGCCTGATGCACCAACGCCTCCTCGGCATTTACGAACACGCCCACCCGCATCACATGCGGCGGCAACGCAGCCGAGATGGCCTTGGCCTGTTCCAGTGTCACGTGGCGCGGACTGCCTTCATAAAACATCAGCCCAATCGCATCCGCGCCGGCCTCGGCGGCAGCGAGTGCATCGGCTTCACTGGTGATGCCGCAAATCTTGACGGTGACGCTCACCTAACGATCCCGGCCTAGGCCGATTTCGCGGCAGTACTTGATGCTGCGCGCAATGTCGCCCTTCTGGAAATTCTGCTGAGCAATTTTGCGATCCACCCCCTCAGGCACCTTAAAGGTGCCAATCGGCTTTCCGCGTTTGGCGAAGGCTTCGAATTTTTTATAGCCCTTCGGCTTGCCGTTTGGCCAAGCCTTCCAGAATTCGTCGCTCTTCACGGCCAGTTCCCGATTGAAGCCAGAGATGGTTTCAATGCACACGGGCGCGTCCGGACAAACCTTTGCGAAGTGCGCAAAATATTGCTTCCAATCCACAAGCCCCTCACCCATGGCGGTCCAGGCCGCGGTGTAGCCGTTCTCGCTCGGCCATGCCATCGTGTCGCGCAAACTGGTGGTCAGTACATAGGGCGCCAGATTTTTGAGGTTCTCGAAGGGATCTTCCAGCGTCCACACCGCGTTGCCGGAATCCATGTTCACACCCACCCAATCTTTGCCGACCTCCTCGACCAAACGCACCAGCTCAAGAGAGTGCATGTCGCCCGCATGGTTTTCCATGGCGATCTTAATGCCTGCATCAGTGGCGCGGCTCTTGTTGGCTTTGAGCAGTTTCACGGTGTCATCAATACGCGCCTCAATCCCGCCCTCGGTCAGGCGATCTCGGCGCGACCCAAGGATCACTCGGAATGCCGGCGAGCCCAACGTTTTGGAAATGCGAATCCCCAAAGCAAGATGTTCCTCGGCCGTGCCCCAAGTATCTTTAAACGACGGTGACGATGGGCAAATACTCCAGGAGCCGACGTAGAGCTTGATGCCCTGATCATCGGCATAAGCCTTCACGTTTTTCAGGTACTTGTCTTGAAAACTCTCAAATGGTCCGAGGTCGGTAATGAACAATGAGTCACAGCGCAACTCCTTGGCGTAATCGATCAGCTGATTCGCGTTCCAGCCCATCGCGCGTACAGCGAAGTTATCCACGCCGAGTCGAAGGCGTTCCGGAGACCGCTTGGCAGCCCAAGTGGGCAGTGTGGTCGCGGCCGCCGCGGCGGCAGTGGAAGTGATAAAGTCCCGACGTTGCATGGCATCCAATTGCATGTGCCCATTGGGGAACAGCTGTGCCTGTGAATCAAGCTGTTTCACGGTGCAGACTTGTTTTTTTGCCGCATCCCGACTTGACTGTCGGCGTGCCGACCGCACCGCCCCAACTCAATATTGAGCTGCTCCCCTCGTTTGCTCCCCGCCCCAAAGCCACACATGTGGTATTTGATTTCGACGGCACCCTGTCTTGGATCCGTCACGGCTGGCCTGAAATGATGCAAACCGTCATGGGCCCGCGCTTTCCTTTGCAGGCCAACGAAACAGCCGAAGACATCCGTGAGCATCTCTTCAATGAAATGTACCGGTTCAACGGCCAGCCAACGCCTTTGTTCATGAGCGAGATGGCGCGGCAAATTTCTGAACGCGGGGGCACGGCCGATCCAGACGAATTACTGACCGCCTTCATCACGCCGCTGGATGAGATGGCCAATGAACGCCATCGCCAACTGCGTACAGGCGAAACACCGCCTGATGATTTGATCGTCCACGGCGGTCGCGCCCTCTTGGAGCACCTTCACACACGCGGCCTGAAGACGTTGATCCTTAGCGGCAACCCTCACCCCCAGATCAGCCAGGAAGCTGAACTGCTCGATCTCACACGCTATTGCAACGGCCGTGTCCAGGGCCATGTGCACACAGAGAATTTCAGTAAACAAGATGTACTCGAGCAATGGATGGCCGAGGATGGGTTCACCGGCGAAAACCTCATCATGTTCGGCGACGGTGCCGCAGAGATTAAAGCTACCGTCAATCTCGGCGGCCTTTCCATTGGCGTGTGCTCAGACGAAGCCGTGAACGGCTCCGGCGTTGTAGATCAAAGCAAACGCGATATACTGATTCCTGCCGGTGCCGACGCCATTATTGCGGACTACCGCGACCCCGAGCTGCTCACTCAAACCGTGCTTGGCCAATGAAGCGCATTGATCTTACCCAACTGAAAGTATTCCCGCTTGCTGAACGAGACAGCATGGCCGGCATTGAGGAAACGCTCATTGATCCGGCCAGCGAACCGCGCCCGCTTTCGCCTGAAAACCAGCAACGCGTTGCCCAATGTGCAGCGGATATTCGGGCCGCCCGCGAACGCGGCGCGAGTGTAATGTACATCTATGGGGCTCACCTCATCAAAAACGGCGCCCACCAATTACTCGATGCCCTTATGGGCGACGGCTGGATCACGCACCTCGCCACCAACGGTGCCGGCGTGATTCATGATTGGGAATGGGCGCACCACGGCCGGTCCACCGAGAGCGTGCGCGCCAATGTCGCCACCGGCACCTTTGGCACCTGGGAGGAAACAGGCCGCTGCCTACATCTCGCCGTGTTAGCCGGCGCCCTGCGTGAAGAAGGGTTTGGCAGCAGCGTCGGCCGCATGGTCGTCGAGGATAGCATTACCCTGCCCTCCCACGGCGAGCTGGAGTCTAAATTGCGAGATGAGCCCGCACATCCGCTATCACCCGCCCGTGCGGAATTGCTGCAGGCCATGAGGCAGAACGGTCTCGTTGAAGGTCGCCATGAGATTGATCATCCATGGAAAGCCTCCTGTGTCATTGGAAACGCCTTCCGGCACAAGATTCCGCTCACCGTACATCCCGGCATCGGTTACGACATCATTTCCAATCATCCCATGTTTAATGGCGCAGCCTTGGGGCGCGCAGCTCAAATGGATTTTGAATCCTTTGGCGGCACCGTTGAAGGTTTGGATGGAGGTGTGGTGCTTTCAGTCGGCAGCGCCATCATAGGACCGCAGGTTTTTGAAAAGAGCATTTCTTGCGTAAACAATCTTCGCTTGCAGGCTGATCGCAAAATCGTCAGCGGCCATACCTTCCACGTAGTGGATATCCAAGATGGTGGCAACTGGGACTGGACGCAGGGCGAACCGCCCAAGGACAACCCCGCTTATTACCTGCGCTTTTGCAAAAGCTATGACCGCATGGGCGGCACCATGCACTACGCCCAGTGCGACAATATCGATTTCACACATCACCTTCTGAATGAACTAACCAAGTAGTTCATGCGCAGATCTCCGAATTCCGTGAAAATGATGACCTCAGAAAGGTTTCAGGAAATCACTGCACAGTATGCCGCACTGCGCATTGCCGTGGTGGGTGATTTTAGCTGCGACCGATATCTGGAAATTGATCCGGTTAAAACGGAAACCTCCATCGAGACCGGCCTGCCCGTACATAATGTCACCCGGGTTCGTGCCCAACCTGGAGCTTCAGGAACGGTACTCTGCAACCTTGCCGCATTAGGCGTCAGCGAACTGTGGCCCGTTGGCTTTTGCGGCTGCGATGGCGAAGGCTACGAATTGTATCGCGCGCTAAAACAAACGCCCGGCGTACGTATGGAATATTTTTTCGAAATCGAAGAACAGCGCACTTTTACCTACTGCAAACCCCTGATGATGCACCCCGGGAAACCGCCCGAGGAACTGAACCGGCTCGATAGTAAAAACTGGCACCCCACGCCAGCCAACTTGCAGGATCAATTCGCCAATGCTGTACGTTCCTTGGCGGACCAAGTAGATGCCATTATCGTACTGGATCAGGTCGACACACCTGAAACCGGTGTGATCACCCAATCTCTGCTCAGTGCGTTGGCGGAGATCGCTGAGAATTCACTCATTATCGGCGATAGCCGCCGTGGCCTGAAAGGTTGGCCCTCCATTATTTACAAAATGAACGCTGCCGAACTCGTGCAGCTTACCGGCCAAGCCTCGAAGCCCGAGCAGTCCGCCCGCGCATTGGCCGCGCAAACCGGCCAGCCGGTGTTTGTGTCACTTAGTGAACACGGTATCGTTGGGGCTCAACCTGATGGCCGTTCAGAAAACCACCGCGCACTGCCTGTAAGCGGCGAGATTGATATCGTTGGAGCCGGCGACGCTGTGATGGCCAACCTCTCCACCGCCCTCGCCGCCCAAGCTGATCTCAACGAAACCCTTGAATTGGCTAACGCCGCCGCCTCGGTAGTGATACACAAATTGGGAACCACCGGCACAGCGTCCATTTCGGAGATCAGCGGGAAACTTGGGTTCGAATAAAAAGAGTAAGGACGAGTTCCACTCCGGCCTTACAGGTTACTCCCACACTTTCCACGCCCTTGAAAGCGTCACTTGCGGGCGATCACCGGCCAGCTCCAGCACGAGAGCTTGGAGCTGTCGTCGGCCGGCAAATTGAAGCCCAGCTTGTTTCCCTAACACACAAACGGCCGTGGCATAGCTGTCGGCCGTCACGGAATCGGCTGCCACCACGGTCGCCTGAATCCGGCTGGTCAGGCCAATACCCGTACGGGGATCGACAATGTGAGAATACCGTCGGCCGTTGATTTCGACAAATTGCTCAGTATCACCCGAGGTGGAGAGTGCGACATGTTTAAGAATCACCGTGCGCGGATATAGATTACCGAATTCATCCACATTGCGTAGCTCAATTTTCCAACCGGCCTTTCCAGGTGGCGGTCCGCTGGTGAGCAGATCACTGTCGGCCGCCACGTAGGCACGCGCGATGCCATTGGCCTTGAGCACGGCCATCGCCTCATCCACAGCGTAGCCCTTGGCAATGCCGCCAAGATCCAATTGAAGCTGAGCCACGCGCAAGGTGACGGTTTGATGCTCGGCGTTGAGCAACAACTTTTGATAGCCCACACGATTCTGAGCCGCCTGTAATTCCTCAATAGGAGGCATTTGACCGCTCTTGCGGGCCTGACGCCAAAACCGCACGCTGGGGCCGGCGGTGATATCAAAGGCACCGCGGGTATCCCGGGCAAGCGCTTGGGCGCGTTGCAGAATGTTGAACAATTCTGAGCTTACCCGAACGGGCTCGCCAACTGGCGCGCGCCCCAACCGGTTCAGTTCACTGCTAGGATCGTAATCCGAGAAGATGCCGTTCAACAACTCCACGCGTGCATAAGCAGCTCTGGCAATGCGCTCAGCTTCCGGACGGTTCGGCGCATAAAATTTAAGATGAAAATCCACGCCCATCTCGGGCTCCACATACTCGAAGCGCTCCCACGCAGAATCATCTGGCGCTTGGGTCTGACACCCCATCGCGCCCCCAAGCACTACCGTTAACAAAAAAAACACCCGCACGCCCGAAGGGTGCGGGTGATGAACGGATTCGGCAATCCGTTAAATGCGTTTAACGTGATTAGGCAAAGGGATTCCAAACGCCCGGCTGCGGGACGGGATATTTGCCATCCTCGCCCTTCACGGCGGGCGGCGCGGTGTCCACAGTCCAATTATCGATTCCTGGGCAGTAATCTTTGCCGTTCTTCAGGAGATCGTCCCACTTGACGACCTGAGCGGAGTAGCAAGCTTCGCGGCCTAGGATCGCCGTAAAGGTCGCCTTCGCGCCGTACTCGCCTTCGTTGTAAATCTCGCCTTTCATCAACGCTTCGATGAGGTCGGTCTGTTC
>WTHG01000286.1:0-3660 GCA_011523245.1 Verrucomicrobiales bacterium
GAGGTGGATGCATTTCTCATCGATAAATCGCCCAACAAGCTGGAGCGATTGATTGCGCAACTAATGAAGCGGCCGGCGTACGGCGAGCACATGGCGCGTTACTGGCTGGATCTCGCACGCTACGCGGATACGCACGGGCTCCATCTCGATAACGAACGCTCAATGTGGCCTTATCGCGACTGGGTGGTGCGAGCGTTTAATCAAAACATCAAGTTCGATGACTTCACGCGCTGGCAGTTGGCGGGTGATTTGTTGCCGGAACCGACGATGGGCCAGAAGATTGCTTCGGGATTCAACCGTTGCAACGTGACCACCAGCGAAGGCGGCAGTATTGGTGAGGAATGGATTTATCGCTACGCCGTGGACCGTACTTCGACCGCGGTCGAGGTCTGGATGGGCCTCACAGCGGGCTGCGCGGTGTGCCACGATCACAAATTTGATCCGCTTTCGACCAAGGAGTTTTACTCCATGTACTCCTTCTTTCACAGCGCGGCGGACCCGGCGATGGACGGCAATAAGAAGGACACGCCGCCCATCCTCCGCGTGCCGCGCCCGGGCGATAAGGAAAAACTGGCGGCCTTGGAAAAGCAAATTGCGGCGGTGGAGAAACGCGTGAGCGAGGCGGCGGCCAAGGTGGCGTACATTGATCCCGCGGAACTCGACGTGCCACCCAAGCCGACCTCGAAAGAGACGGTTTGGATTGAGGACGGTTTCCCCGCCAAGGCCGTGCGTCAAGGGAACAAGGAATGGAAAACCGTGAGCAAACCCGAGCCGGTATTCAGCGGCGGCAAGGCGTTCGTGCTGGAAGCGAATGGGTTGGAGCAGCTTGTGATTGGTGGCGCCAACCCACCGTTGGTCATCGAGAAAGGAATGAAACTGTTCGCGCACGTGTATCTCGATACGCTCAATCCACCGAAGCAGATCATGCTGCAGTTTAATGACGGCACGTGGGAACATCGTGCTTATTGGGGCGACAACAAAATTAATTGGGGTAAAGACAAGACCACCAGCCGGCAGCGGCTGGGAGATTTGCCCGAAACCGGCAAATGGGTGCGCCTGGAAGTGGACGCGACCAAGGTCGGCCTCAAGCCGGGTGCGAAAATCAATGGCTGGGCGTTTACTCATTTTGACGGCAAGGCGTACTGGGACAAATCCGGTGCGGCGGTGACCAGCGATCCGGCGAAGGATCCCGCACTCTCGTTCACCGTGTGGAAGGCGCAGCAGGAAAACGTGCGCAAAAAGGATTTGCCGGATGCCGTCTGGCGTCGTCTGCGTGGCAAGACACCGGACAAGTGGACGGACGCCGAGCAGAAGGAGGCTTTTGTGTTGTGGATTGAGCGCGTGTACGCCCAACCGCCCAAGGCACTGGCCGATCTTAAGGCCGAGAAGGCGAAGCTCGCCGGCGAGATGGATGCCATTAGCAAAAATACCGCGATCACCTTCGTGATGGCCGATCTGCCCAAGGCGCGCCAGAGCTATGTGATGATACGTGGTCAGTACAATCAACGCGGCGAAAAGGTCAGCCGCAATGTTCCGGCCTTCCTGCCGCCTTTGCCGGCCAAGCCGAAGGACCGCGATTACAACCGACTGGACTTCGCCAACTGGCTGGTCAGCGGCCAGCATCCGCTCACCGCGCGCGTGGCGGTTAACCGTCTGTGGCAACAGTTCTTCGGTACGGGCCTCGTGAAAACCAGCGCGGACTTCGGCACGCAGGGTGATCTGCCAAGCCATCCGGAATTACTCGACTGGTTGGCGGTGCAGTTTGTCGAGGATGGCTGGGATATGCAGACACTAGTCACGCGCATCCTCACCAGCCACGCGTATCGCCAAAGCTCCACGGTCACGCCACCGCTTTTGGAAAAGGATCCGGAAAACCGACTGCTCGCCCGTGGGCCGCGGCATCGGCTGGATGCCGAGGTATTGCGCGATCAGGTGCTGAGCCTCAGTGGGTTGTTGGTGCCGACCCTTGGCGGGCGCGGTGTGAATCCGTATCAGCCGCCGAACATCTGGGAGCCGGTTGGTTTCGCCAGTAGCAACACGCGTAATTACAAGCAGGGCACCGGCGATGATCTCTACCGCCGTAGCATGTACACATTCTTGAAACGCACGGCGCCGCCGCCATTCATGTCCAGCTTTGACGGGCCAAACCGCGAGCAAAGCTGCGCCGCGCGCGGCCGGAGCAATACGCCAATGCAGGCGCTGCAACTGATGAACGACGTGCAACACGTGGAAGCCGCGCGCAATCTGGCGCAGCGCATCCTCAAGGAAGGCGGCAAAGATGAGTCCGCACGCGTGCGCTGGGCGTGGCGCGTGGTGACCGCACGTCAGCCCGAGGCCACTGAGGCCAAGATTATTACCGATGTACTCGGCGGCCATCGTGCGCGGTTTGCCAAGGATGCCGAGGCGGCCAAGCAGCTCATCAGCTTCGGCGAAAGCAAAGCCGATGCGGCCCTCGATCCGGCCGAACTCGCGGCGTGGACGCTGGTGGCTAATCTCCTTTTAAATCTCGACGAGGTCATAAACAAAAACTGACATGAATCCCGCGAACGAATTTTTCCAACTACAAAACCGGCGGCAATTTTTCCAGGGCGCCGGCCTCAAAGTGGGCGGCATTGCGCTGGCTTCCATGCTCGGCCAGCGAATGCTCGGGGCGCAAAACGCCTCTGCGTGTGACATGCATCCGGCGCTGCCCGGCCTGCCGCACTTCGCGCCCAAGGCCAAGCGGCTGATTTACCTGCACATGAACGGGGCTCCGTCGCAGATCGATCTCTTCGATCACAAGCCGCGCCTGACGGATCATTTTGACCAGGACCTGCCGGACTCCATCCGCAACGGCCAGCGCATCACCACGATGACCAGCGGGCAAAAGCGGTTCCCCGTGGCACCGAGCAAATTTGCCTTTGAGCGCTGTGGCCAGTCGGGCATAGAGATGAGCGAGCTGTTGCCGCACATGAAGACCATCGCGGACGATATCACGATGATCCGTTCGGTGCACACCGAGGCGATTAACCACGACCCGGCCTGCACCTTCGTGATGACCGGTAGCGAGGTGCCCGGCAAACCCAGCCTCGGTTCATGGCTCAGCTACGGCCTCGGCAGCGATTGCCAAAACCTGCCGTCATTTGTGGTGTTCACCCCCACCGTCAAGAACCCCAGCCAGGCGCTCTTCACGCGCATGTGGTCCAGCGGGTTTTTGGCGTCCAAGTACGATGGCGTGAAACTGCGCGGTGCCGGTGATCCGGTGTTGTACGTGAAGAACCCTCCCGGCGTAAATCCCGGTGACCGGCGCACGATGCTCGACGCGCTCGGGAAGTTGAACCAAAAGACTTTCGAACGCTTTGGCGATCCCGAGACACAAACGCGCATTGCGCAATACGAGATGGCCTTTCGCATGCAATCTAGCGTGCCGGACCTCACCGACCTCAGCGGCGAGAGCAAGGTTACTTTGGAAATGTACGGCCCGAACGTCACCAAGCCCGGTACCTACGCCCATTCGGCGCTGCTCACGCGGCGTTTGATGGAGCGCGGTGTGCGCGTGGTGCAAATTCTCCATCGCGGTTGGGATCAGCACGGCTCGTTACCCGCGCAGATCAAGAACCAGTGCATGGACACTGATCAACCCACTGCTGCGTTGATGAAAGATCTGAAGCAACGCGGTTT
>WTHG01000286.1:3760-7400 GCA_011523245.1 Verrucomicrobiales bacterium
TGGACACTGATCAACCCACTGCTGCGTTGATGAAAGATCTGAAGCAACGCGGTTTACTGGATGACACCCTCGTGGTTTTCGGTGGTGAATTCGGTCGGACTGTGTACTGCCAGGGTAAACTCACGCGCGAGAATTATGGGCGGGACCATCACCCGCGAAATTTCTGCATGTGGGTTGCCGGTGCTGGCATCAAGACCGGGATCACTCACGGTGCCACCGATGATTTTAGCTACAACATCACCCACGATCCCGTCCATCTCAATGAGTTGAACGCTACCATCCTAGATCGTATGGGTATTGATCACTCACGATTCACTTTCCCATTTCAAGGTCTTGATCAGCGGCTAACGGGTGTGGAAGAAGTACATCCGATTAAAGCGCTAATGGTTTAAGTAAGAGCGAAGCATTCGAGTGATCGGGTTGTTTTAGGGCTTTGCTGACTGAAACTAAGCGGTATCTAAAGAAAAATCCTTCATTACCGTTCGTTTCTTGGTGTATTAATCGCGCGAGCACATTTTAAAAATGAAAACTGAGACACTTTGTTTACATGGAGGGCAGGAACCCGATCCGACCACTTTTTCGCGTGCTGTGCCTATCTATAGAACGAGTTCGTTCGTATTTAAGGATACTGAGCATGCTGCTAATCTTTTTGCGCTAAAAGAATTAGGCAACATTTATTCTAGGATCATGAATCCTACGCAGGATGTATTGGAAAAAAGAGTTGCTGCATTAGATAACGGAGCTGCAGCGCTTGCGCTTTCGTCAGGTACCAGTGCAATTTTTTATTCCATTATCAACTTGTGTCAATCCGGTGATGAAATCGTATCTGCCAACAACCTCTACGGTGGAACATTTACCCAGTTTAATGACATCTTACCTCAATTTGGAATTAAGGTTAAATTTGTTGATTCTAATGATCCCCAAAACTTTGCAGATGCAATTACCCCCAAAACTAAACTTTTGTTTTGCGAGACGGTTAGTAATCCGGGACTGGATATTGCTGATATAGAATCAATTTCCAAAATCGCTCATGAACATGGTTTGCCGCTAATGGTCGACAGCACTTTTACTACGCCCTATTTGCAACGCCCTATTGATCATGGTGCTGACATTGTAATCCACTCACTTACAAAATGGTTGGGAGGTCATGGTGCTGCAATCGGAGGAATCGTGGTTGATTCAGGGAAATTTGATTGGCAGTCGGACAAGTTTCCTTTGTTGAATGAACCCGAAAGTAGCTATCATGGTATCCGATGGGCTCACGACTTGGGGCCACTATCGCCAATAGCTTTTATTTTGAGAATGCGTGTGGTGCCTCTCCGGAATTTAGGGGCGTGTACTACACCTGATAACTCTTGGACCTTTTTACAGGGAATCGAAACCCTTCCTCTTCGGATGGAACGCCACTGTGAAAATGCTAGATCTGTGGCAGAGTTTCTTAATGAACAATCATCAGTCGATTGGGTTCGTTATCCAGGTATGAATGATGGCCAAGCCTCCATGGTGGAAAAGTATTTGGGAGGTAAAGGTGGAGCAATGGTCGTGTTTGGGATCAAAGGTGGTAAGGAAGCCGGGCAAAAATTCATTGAAAGCTTGGAGCTTTTCTCACATTTGGCAAATGTGGGTGATGCAAAAAGTTTAGCGATACACCCTGCTTCGACCACGCATTCACAGCTTTCCGAGGAATCTCAAATAGCTGGAGGAATTAAGCCGGAATTGATTCGGTTGTCGGTTGGGTTAGAACATATCGATGATATTCTAGAAGATATAAAGGTTGCTTTGGATAAAGCTACTTCCGACTAGATTTATTCAGAATGGAGTCTGTAAGGACAAAGTTTTTTTCCTACGGTAGTCGTTCCAATCCAGTCAGGCTTGAAAGTGGGGAAATCTTAAGTGAGGTAACCCTAGCATATGAGACTTATGGTAAACTAAATGCCGCACGAGATAATTCGATCTTGGTGTTCCATGCTCTAAGTGGAAGTCAGCACGCTGCAGGCAGCAACCCATCCCTGCCTGAGGCGGGAGATCTTTGGCAGAGTGAATGTTATACTGGTTGGTGGGATGATTTTATCGGTCCCGGCAAAGTAATTGATACCAATCATTTCCATGTAATCTGTTGCAACTATTTAGGAGGTTGCTATGGCACTACAGGGCCTTCGTCACTCGATCCAGCGACCAGTAAGCCTTATGGTTCCAGCTTTCCAGCAGTATCTTTTTCAGATATTGTCGATACTCAGGTCGAGCTCCTTACCCATTTAGGAATCAGTAAACTACATGCCGTAGTTGGAGCATCATTGGGGGGGATGATGGCATTGAATTTATCGGTAAGATACCCTGAAATAGTTCGTTTAGTTTGCCCGATCGCAACAAGCTTTTATTCTACTGTTTTGCAAAGGGTTTTAAATTTAGAGCAGGTTCATGCAATAGAGAGAGATCCTCAATTCTCAGATGGAGATTACTATCACAATTCTGGACCTATCAATGGTTTATCCCTTGCCAGAATGATTGCACATAAGACTTATGTGTCACTTGAAGCAATGAAAAATCGTGCGTCCGGGAAATTAAATCAACCATCAAGAGACTCTTCTCGCTACAAATTTCAACACGCTGTTGAGTCTTATATGCTGCACCATGGCGATAAGTTTACTCTACGTTTCGATGCAAATACCTATCTGATTCTTCTGGTGGGATGGTTGAATTACGACCTATTAAAGGACAGCCGTGCTGATAGTGTCAGCGAAATGTTTGGCAGATGCTCTAACCAAAGTTTTTTGGTATTTTCAATTGATTCTGATGTTTGTTTTTATCCTGAGGAACAAAAAAACTTATCAGAAGAATTAAAACGTGCAGGCGTTGAATCTAGGCTTGTAGAGGTGAAATCACAAAAGGGACATGATGCCTTTTTATTGGAACCCGAATTGTTCAGGGAGTCTATAAAGAGTTTTTTAGGTGGAGAATGAACCAACTCCAACAACTGATTTTTGGTTCTAAATGATCAATTCCTTGATCACGTGCCCGTGTACATCGGTCAGTCGGCGTTGGATGCCATTGTGGTAGAAGCTCAACCGTTCGTGATCAATGCCAAGCAGGTGTAGTGCAGTGGCGTGAAAATCGTAGGAGTAGGTGGGGTTCACTGCCGCTTTCCAGCCGAGTTCATCCGTGGCGCCGTAGCTTGTGCCGCCCCGAATGCCGCCGCCTGCCAGCCACGCGGTGAAGGCGCCGGCATTGTGGTCGCGACCTTGGCCTTTACTGCCTTGAGCGGCGGGTTGGCGGCCGAATTCGGTGGAGCAGATCACGAGGGTTTCATCAAGTAGCCCGCGCGCCTTGAGATCTTTGAGCAACGCTGCCGCGCCGCCATCGAGCACGCGGCCCCAGTAGCCGTGATCGCGTGGGAGATCTTCGTGACTGTCCCAGTTGGGCCGGATCTTGCGGGCCGTGGTGTTTTCCGCTCCACAAAAAATTTGCACGAACCGCACACCGCGTTCCACTAGTCGGCGTGCCAGCAGGCATTGGCGGCCGAAGGGACCGATGTCTTCGTCGGCCAATTGATAAAGCTTTTGCGTGGCCTTACTTTCGCCGGTGATAGCAGTGGCCTCCGGCGCGCTGAGTTGCAGCTTGGCAGCCATCTCATATGCCTTGA
>WTHG01000242.1 GCA_011523245.1 Verrucomicrobiales bacterium
CAATAATGCGGCGGTGATAAATCGGAGTCGCTTTCTTTGGGACTTGGGGGCAGCGGAATTTGATGAGGTGATTGATATCAATATTAAGGGTGTCACAAACGTGATTCGGCACTTTTTCAAACCCATGGCGAAAACGGGGCGCGGAGTCATAGTGAATTTCAGCTCGGGTTGGGGGCGGAGCACTTCGCCGGAAGTGGCGCCGTATTGTGCGAGCAAATGGGCGATCGAAGGGCTGACACAATCACTGGCTCAAGAATTGCCGGAAGGAATGGCGGCAGTGCCGCTCAATCCAGGGGTGATCAATACGGATATGTTGCGCAGTTGTTTTGGTCCTTCAGCGGCTGATTTTCCTTCAGCAGAGGAATGGGCGGAGATGGCCGTTCCATTCCTGCTGGGATTGGGGCCAGAGCACAACGGGCAATCCTTGACGGTGAGCTAGTTTCGACTTGTTCACATCCTGTGAATTTGTTAGCCTCACGGAAATGGCACATTCGCCACGGAAAGATGATTCCTCCAAAGCTATGATGCTTGGAGTAGGTTTGGACTCGGACGGTCACAAAAGAGTTACCAAGGGAGAAAACTTTGCGCTCGTGGGGGGCTCAAAGGAAACTCACGAGGAGATGACCGAGAAAGCTGTGAAGATCAATGAAAAGTTGAATGAACGCGGCAAACGATTGGACAATGTCAGTCGGGAAGAGTTCAACGACATCGCCCACGATGTGGGCCTGCACCGGTTTGATCCCGAGCAGAATTAACCCCGCGCATGTATTTCAACGTTCCCCTTTTCAATTTTGGGATTCGGCATGGCCGGAATCGTTTGATTCTCTCGCAACACATCCAGATGATTCACAGACCTCTGGGCGTTGAGTGAGTAACAGGGCAAGTAAGGCTACTGACAGGTCTTCACCCGCCAATCTTCCGGTTGGCGGGTGAAGTTTTTTAAGACCAAGAGAGCGGGTCGACTTGGTAGTATTCGGTAAAAAGTTCGTAGAGTTCGGGGCGTTTCTTTTTAAGGTAGTACGGTTTTTCAAAAAACGTTTCTGTTACAACGCTGAAAAACTCAGCTGGATTGGTGGCCCCATATTCATCGATCAGTGTCTTGTCTCCTTCATTCACTTTCGACTGAAGATCAGCAAATACTCTTGAGCAAACCGATTGCCAGCGTTTGTATTGTTCGGGTGAACCTAAGATTGGGGCGCCATCCGCCTGTCCGTCGGCTTGATCGAGTTGATGTGCAAATTCGTGCAGTACAAGGTTCCGTCCGTCCTTGGCATTGGCTGCGCCGGTGCGTGTGTTGTCCCAGGACAGGACGACCAAGCCGCTCTCCCATGATTGGCCTAGTACATGGATCTCGCGTTCGCTTTGTACACCGCCAACAGTATCATAAGTCTTAGCAGTATAGGCGCTTGGACGTATGACGACTGATTTAAGTTTGGCGGGAAAGAAGGTCTGTTGATTTATCAGAAGCAAGCAAGCCTGACTGGCAGTGAGGACACGAATCTCATCTGTAATTTCAAGTCCATCAACACCGCGAATCTCAATTCGCTCTAGAAACACCAATGTCAACTGCTCGAGCTGATCCCGCAGGTTCTCCGGGAGACGGCCATAAATCGGCCATTTTTTCTCTAGAATTTTACGCCATTCCAATGGGAAAGGGCGGTGGTGGATTTCTAGGGTCGGTCGGGTTTGCTCAAGCTGGAGTAGTCTAGAGACGAGGACGGCTGCCCCGATTGTTCCTGCTCCTATGAAATATTCGATCATTGTTTCGGTTTAGGCCAGTTCAGATGATGATGCAAAAAATCGTATGTGGCTTGGCCGTTGATGGTGTGTGGCCCGTTGAAGTACTCGATTTCGGTGCGTTCCGGAATCTTTAATTGTGCGTAAAGTCGACGTACCTTGGCGAACTCATAGGCTACCCATTCATCGGGGGCCACCCCATCGTGATGGCCGCGCTCGACCATGAAAGGTCGCGGCGCAATGAGAGCGGCCATTTCAGCGTAGTTAAACGTGTGGCCCAGATCATATTCAAAAATCTCGTATTCGCCGGTAAAGATATAGCTGTAGCGGGCGTCGACGGTTGTGTTCTTACGGATCCACTCATTAAAATCTGCCGAGCAGATGGAAAGACAATAACGGGGCTCAAGCGCAGGAATACGCATGGCAGATTTGCCTCCGTAAGATAGGCCGTAAAAACCGATTCGCTTTTTGTCGACATAAGGCTGAGTTTCCAGCCAATCGAGAATTCGATTGTGCTGTGGGACAATAATTGAAAACAGAGACTTGCCCAGTGGGTTGGCCTTACGTTGCAATACTCGAAAGGCGTCCCGACCGCGGTAAGGGTTGTGCGGCGCGAACACAACAAAACCACGGTCAGCCAATTCGGCGGCAAACCCCTTGTAAGCTCGGAAGGCGCGCGATTGTTGATTACGAGTGATGGTGTCAATGGGCAATCCTTCAAGGCCATGCTGGCAGACCACAACAGGGCGTCGTTCGTTGGGTTTTATGTCTTTGGGAAGGAGTAAGTAACCCCAAGCGAATACATCTTTCCAAACGTCCAGTGTGACCTCATAGCCAGTCCATTTCTCTGATTCCAGATTTTTCCGGGAACGTGGATTGAGAGGGACATTCGGTGTCTGGAATTCTCCGATTACTTCATGGCTAAAGCGTGTGCGATGGGGTTGGGTGTGGGTGTGCCAGTTATCGAGTTGTCTGTAATCGAGGCTCTTCCAAAATGCTTCTGTGCGGTGGTATTCGGAGAATCGAAGGAGTTGCTGGGTGTGTTCTTCCAGTTCGCGCACCGTGCGTTTTTGGCGTTCCTGCGGGATTGGACTATGCAGTGCGTTGGCGGGAGCTTTCGTCGAATGCCAGTCGGCCGGCGGGGTGATTTGGAGGCCTTTCAAGAATAGCTCCAAGGATTGTTTGTCGGCGAAATTCTCAAGAGGTTCTCCGTTAGCCGTGATAAAAAAAAGCTTCAGCGGAGATTTAGTGTGTTTAGTGGCCTTCCTGATTTCACTAGACACAGATGCAAACGCGGGTGTCTTCAAGGCGCCGGGAGCGGCCCCACTTCTACGTCCTGGGCGAGCAGCCGGAGGCCCGGTAATTGCGGGGATGGTCGCGTGCTCAATGACTAATGAGCGAGGGGAGATGAGGGCGGATAGCTCAGCGTCTCCTAGTTGATTAAGTTGGCCAAAGATGTTGCGGTAGATCGGTTCCTTCCACACTTGCTTGCGATCATTGAAATATCCACTCACCAAGGTTGATTGGACACGAGGATTCAGGGCGGCAGTATGTAAGGCCAGCAGACCGCCTTCGTGATAGCCAATCAGTCCAATCGGTAAGGGATCGGGGGACTTGGCATTTTCAATTTCAAACCAATTCAGGACAGCTTCAATTTTTCGGATTTCATACCCAATCACATGTCGCCCCATTTCAAAGGCTTGTCGGTAAATCCATTCACGGTGGGTTTGATTGGTGTAGGCGACGCGGTCGGATCCGGAAAATTCGTCGCTGCGATTGATTAACGCGGGGATAACAACCTGACATCCTGCTGCTGCCAATCGCCGACCGAATTGAGATTCGGGCTTAATGCCGGGGGCAATGCCTGCTATTTGTTCCGGGTGCTGGTCGGCATCAGGGATGGCCACCACGCGGGCACGAATGGAGCCGGTCGGCGTGATCAGTAATCCTTCGCCATGGACATTTTTAAAAACCGGCCAGCGGACAGCGTGGATTTCCATGTGGGCATCACGGTAACGAAGGGAATCACGCGTGGTGTTTGAGATGAATTGGAGCCCCTCGAAAGGAAGGAGCGGATCCACAGCGCCAACAGCCTTTCGCAACTGTTTTCGGGCGAGGGGGGGATCGAGTTGCTGTTTTGGACGCTGTTGGACGGCGGATTCAATTTGCCGATCTAAAAAACGGCTAATCCCGGCGACCATTTGAGCAGAGAGATCGCCATCTACGGTGAGTGGGCGGGTGCCGGGCAGAGCGGCGACGGCGGTATGGCAAAGGGCGCTAATACCGAGGGCATAAAGAAAAACGGAGCGCATGCCTAATGGCAACGCTCCGTGGGGATTCTGTCAATGAAAAGGCCTAGTGATGTTCGCCGACACTGACCAACTGTCGGTTGTTGGTGGCGTCGAAAATCTTGAATTGCTCGGCGTGGAACGAAGTGTCGGCTCGGAACTCGAGCTTCACGAGGTACTTTTTCTCAAAGTTGATGATGAGATCTTCGTCTTCGCGGCGCATTCGGTCGAGTACATTGGGGTTTACCGCGACGCGCAGAATGAAGTCGGATTCATCTTTGCCCCGGGCTTTGAGGATCTCGGTGAGTTTGCGCTGAATTTCCACGCTCATGGTGATGGGGCTCTTAATGTTGCCGCGGCCATTGCAGTAATGGCATTCATCATGGAAGGTGGATTGCACGCTTTCGGAATGGCGTTGGCGTGTCATTTCCATCAGGCCGAGCTGGGAGATGGGCAATACGTGGGTCTTGGCTTTGTCTTTGCGGAGGCATTCCTTGACCTTGTTCATGACCTTGTCTCGGTCGCGCCGTTGTTTCATGTCGATGAAATCAATAACGATCAATCCTCCCATATTGCGGAGCTTGAGTTGTCGGCAAACTTCCTCGGCGGCTTCCATGTTCACGCGAAGAATGGTGCTGCTTTGATCTTTGCCGCCCCCCTTGTGGCTGCCGGTATTTACGTCGATGGCAACCAGAGCTTCTGTTTCATCAATGACCAGGGCACCTCCGCTCTTGAGGTTGACCTTGCGTGAGAAGGCGGCCTCGAGCTGCTTGGTGATGCCGAACTTGTCAAAAATGGGCTGAGCCTCGGTGTAGTGCTGCAGCTTTTTCTTGGACTGCGGTGAGACTTTTTCAATGAGCTTTTGCATGCGCTCGTAGGCGCTTTTGCTATCGATGAGAATGCGGTCAATGTCGTCAGTGAGAAAGTCTCGCACGGTTCGCTCAATGAGGTCAGGTTCGCGAAAAACGCAGTTGGGAGCGGGCTCATTGTCGATACGGTCTTTTACTTCTTTCCATTGATCCATGAGGATTTTTAGGTCCCGTACAAAAAAGGCTTTGCGGCGGCCCTCGCCGGCGGTACGGAGAATGGCGCCCATGTTGTCCGGAATATCAAGATCCTGCAGGATGGATTTGAGGCGCTTGCGTTCCTTGGGGTCGGAGATTTTTTTGGAGATGCCGAGCTGGTCAGAGTAGGGGAGTAGTACCAAGAAACGGCCAGGGATGGAGAGGTGGGTGGTGGCACGGGGGCCTTTGGTACCGATGGGGCCTTTCTGGATTTGCAGGATAATTTCGCTGCCTGAGGGATATTTCTTAGGGATGTCCTTCTTGGAAATCCGAGGGGTTTTACGGCGTTTGCCTTTGCGCTCGATGACCTCGTATTGTTTCTCGAGATTGGCGGGTAGTATGTCCCAGTAATGGAGAAAGGCGTTTTTCTCGATGCCGATATCTACAAAGGCAGCCTCAAGGCGGTCTTCCAGATTGCGGACCTTGCCTTTGTAAATACTGGCGACAATGCGCTCATCGTTATTGCGCTCGATGGTGAAGTCCTCAAGGCGGTTGGACTTCATGATACCAATGCGGGTTTCGAGGCTTTCGGCGCTGATAATGATTTCCCGGCCTGAAGGTTTCTTGGGGATGAGCTTGCGAACGAAGCGTTTGACCGAGGCGATTATGCCGGTCTCTTCTTTTTCCTTCTTGTTGGCGACGTTGTCAGCTTCGGTTTCGGCGGTGGGTTTTTCCGCTTCTTCCTTTACGCCAAAGGCTTTGTTTTCGGCCTTGAGGATCTCAGCGTCGTGAGCGTTGTCGAACACGGGCTCATCGAGGATCCGGCCGTTTTCCATATCTTCACGGCCTTGTTCGGGCTCCTTTTTCAACACCTTGTTGCGCATGCCGCCTGAGGGGCGGAAGCTTTGGCTTTTTTTTCTTTTTCCAAAATTTTTGTTACTCATGAGTAAAATTCTTTAGTTGTCTTTTTGATAGAGCCGCACGTTTTGCAACAGCCCCAAGGCCATCAGGGAACATACCACTGATGAGCCACCGGAGCTGAGCAGCGGCAAGGGAAGTCCAGTAACGGGCACCATGCGGATGTTCATGCCAATGTTTACAAAAACATGGCAGAACAGCAACGTCACCACTCCCGTGGCGATGATGCGCCCCAAGCGATCCCGACAGCGACTGGCTGTCCGGATGCCGACCACGATGATCGTTCCGTAGAGCAGCACAACGAGTGTGCTCCCCACGAATCCGCTTTCCTCGGCTATGACCGAGAAAATAAAGTCATTGTGGGCTACACCCCTCGGCAAATAGCCGTAGGTGTTCTGGATTCCCTTTTTCCAGCCCTTGCCGGTAAGTCCGCCCGAACCCACGGAGATCATGGCTTGCGCCACGTTGTATGAATCTTGCCGCTGCAAAGCGTGGGCTCGCCGGATCTCCGCATCCGTCGCTCCCGGTCCTGCGTAATGTTTGGCGTAGTCCACGCCAAAATACACCATCAGTCGGCGTTTCTGGTAGTCGGGGAGCTGGATCGGTTTCCAGTCATTGGGTACGAAAAAAACGTACGCCAAGGCCAGCCCAACAATGAGGACAAAGCCCCCGATGAGTTTTCGGACAAAACTCGCCGGTGCGCCGGCCACATACATCATGGCCAGCCCCGTGGGGAGAATCATTAACGAAGAACCGAGGTCCGGTTCCAGCAAAATCAGTAAAAAAGGCAGTGCGGCCAGCCCGATTCCCTTCAAAAGAATGCGATAATCTCTCAATTCACCCCTCGGACGGCTTAAAAACGCCGCCATTGCCATAATAAAAGCAATTTTGGCCATTTCTGAAGGCTGGAATTGAGTCACCCCTAAGTCAAACCACCGCCGCGCTCCGTACCGGATGGAGCCGATACCGGGGATCAGCACGAGCGTCAGCATCAGGATATTCAGCCAGTAAAACACATATGCCCAGCGGCCTAGGGTGTTATAATCTCTCAGGCATAAGACAAAAGCGATTCCGATGCCGGCGGTGTAAAAAATGGCCTGCTTCACAAATGGCTGGCGGAGGGTTGAGGCCGAGGCAAATAGCTCGTTGTTATAAGTGGCACTATAAACAAACAGCAGCCCAAAGGTCATCAGCCCCGCCAAAGCCACCAGCAGGACCCGGTCGAGCCGATGCCAAGGAATCAGTTGGGTGATAAAGTTCATTTAATTACGGGCAATATCATTGCGTTCGTCGCGTGATTTGATTGCCTCAAAAATTTCTTTGGCAATGGGCGCACAGGTTTTGCCGCCAGAGGCACCGTTTTCAGCCATTACCACCACTGCGTAACGGGGCTTTTGGTATGGGGCGTAGGAGGCAAACCAAGTGATCTTGCTGCCTCCGCGCACC
>WTHG01000374.1 GCA_011523245.1 Verrucomicrobiales bacterium
GACCACACCACAGGGTGTCGTGCTGGCTCAGGGAGGCAAAGAACATGGTTACGCGATTCACTGGTTGAAAGAAAAGTTGGCGTTTGATGTTCGGGTAGATGGTAAGGTGACCCGTGTGCAGATTAATGCCCCAACGAAAGGCAAGGTGAAGGTGGTTGCAGTATTGGAGCAACAGGTAATGTCCATTGAAGTAGGGCGCGCTCGTGCGAAGATAAATTCACCTGGTCTCATCCCTGTGCAGCCCAAGGATGATTTGTCGATTGGGTTCGACGATCAAACCGCAGCCGGGAATTACAACCCGCCCAACTCCTTCAACGGAAAGGTGCTTTCCTATTCAGTGAATAAGCGTTGACCGATTGCCGATATTCTATGTAACAAGAATTAAGTTCAACCTGTTGAAATGATTAATATGAAACAACTCATTATAATGATTCTTAGTACTGTACTCTTGATTGGATGCGGTAAGGCAAAGAAAGAAGAGGTCTCACAAACTGAAGTTTCTAAACCCAATCCACCAAAAATGGATTTATTCACTGCGGTTACCGAAGGTAATCTTGAAGCGGTTCAAGGTCATATTGCTGCGGGTACTGATCTCAATCAACGTGCTCCAGATGATGCAGGGAAATCCACACCTCTAATGATTGCGGCCACATTTGGTCATGCTGAGATTGCGTCTGCCTTAATTGATGCCAAGGCGGATCTAAATCTTGTGAACGCTCAACAAGGCGATACGGCCTTATTAATAGCTGCATTCTTTTGCCATACCGAAGTGGTTCAAGCACTGCTTAAGGCTGGAGCGGACAGAAATATAAGAAATAAAACGGGTGCAACCGCATATGATACCGTGGCTGGTAGTTTTGAAGAGGTCAAAGGTATCTATGAATTACTGGATGGTGTTCTTTTCAAGCCATTGGGTAAACCGTTGGATTACAATCGTATCCAAGCCACCCGTCCCAAAATCGCCATGATGTTGCAATAAACGGGTATTCCAATAAAGAGGAAGGAGGGTGACGTCCTTTTCTTCCGTCCAAGAAGAGTGTTTTAAAGTGACTTTTATCGCTCTCACGGGAGCTATTTTTCTAAGATTACATTTATCATGAGTGCAAAACCTCACTCTACTTTAGCGTCTATTTTTTATGGGCCGGTTTTGGTGTGTTTGAGCTTCCTACTAACAATTTGGGTAGGAAGACACTACTCAGAGCGAGTGGCGGTGGTAAGAATTATCGATCAGCTCGGAGGAGGAGGTGTTTCAGAGGAACTTTACGATGGGACCTACGAGAAATCTTTTTTGCCAGCAGAACATCAGTTCCTATTTTTCGGAGACACCACTCGGCCTACTAAATCTGCACAGCAAAGGGCCATTTGGGAAAAGAACCCTGATAACAAAGTTTACTATGCTAATTACATTCGCGAGCTGGTGGGTGATTATATGGATGAAGAGTACGGCGTGCCTCCGGCTGTCTCGATTGATGAACTGGAGAAGGAGATTCGGCAGGGTGAGAAAATCGATCCGGATAATGCTTTTTATAATTATATTTGGGCGGCAATTCTTTTCAAACGTGGGGCCGAATGGAAAAGTAATCCAGAAGAAGACCGTGATGAATGGGTTATCAATGATCCGACTCCTTTGGATTCAGCCATTGTCGAGTTGCGCAAGGCCACGGCAAAGCCGTACTACCGTCGGTATCATGATGAACTTAATGAAGAGCGTCTTGGGTTTTTCCCTGAAACCCGTCGGATTGAGCATCGACTTGTAAAGCTGACATTTTTGGCCAGCCTTCGACTGCCTGAACTCAGTTTAGTCCGAGATTTGTTTAAGGCGATCCCTCAATATGTTGAAAGCAATGAATTGTCTGAATCTGAGGCCTCTCAATTACTGGATACTTGGCAGAGTTTTTTGACGCAATCCATACCTGATGCTTATTGTTTGATTGATGTATTAGTTCTAAATGCTGTTGCCAAGCTGTCCGGGGAAAAGGTGGCTGAAGTGTATGAATCAATGGAAGAACTGGAGTCCGCGGATAACACTCGAGAGTACGCCGGGAAACTGAGTCAGCCGATTACTCAGTGGAAAGACAATAGGGCTGATATGCCATTTGGTGGCGATTCTATCGATTCTATGAAACTCGGAATTTTAGCCAGTATGCTCCTACCTTCCCTCGGGGAACCTATTACTGGGGAGATGTTGGCACCGGGTAATCACGTTGAGCGGGTTGCTTTTCTAGAGCAAATGATAGCTCATTCCATGTTGGTGCTGCTCGTTCTTCTAATCATCTTTGCTTTCATTCTGAGGTCAATCTGCCAGCTGGCTGCTAACGGGAGAGCCCCCAATCTCTTTATCCCCTCATTGAAGGATTTTCTTAGGATTTTCGGGTTTGGAGTTTTGCTGCCGGTCGCTTTTTACTACGTTTACACGCGCCATTCCGGGATTAGCAGTTACGAAAATTCTTTGCGCGATTATCGTAGTTTTTTGGAGGTAGGTTTATTCGTGGTTACCTGCTTTGCAGTTTCAACTTGGTTAGGGATGGGCTTTATACGTCAGCGTTGCGAGAAATTAGGAATCTCTGTGCCTCAATCCATTCGCCCTTTGTGGGGGGGATTATTTTTTGGGGCATTATTGGTTAGTTGCATTTTATGTATCTTGGCTCGCCCGCTCTTTGGCCATATTAGGCTTATGGATGATATTTTGTTGGGCCTAATGTCAGGCCTTGGACTTATCTTCTTAGTAATTTGCATTATTGTATTTTTTAAGGGAGTGATTTTACGAAAAGAATTTGGCTCCTATTACGGGTCATTAGCTCGATCACTGATGCCGATTTGGGCATGCGTTATATTGTTCATCGGCGGCCTTGGAATTCCTTGGCTTCACCAACAAGAAACGGCCTTGCTCAAGAAAGACACTCTTTTGGCCAGTAGTATCGGAGGGTTTACAGCTGTTGAAGAGCGGGTTACGCATCGGTTGCGAGATGGTATGGCCGACGCTCTAAAAACGAATCAGGATTAAACGATGAAACACCTGATCTTGGTATTATTTATTGGCTCACTTGGTTGTGTGTCTTATGAGAATGATGATAGAGAAAAGGCGATACAACACGTGGTGCTATGCTGGCTTAAGGAGCCGGGCAATGCGGCGGATCGCGCCAAGATCATGGAGGTCAGCAAAACGTTTCGGACCATCCCCGGCGTGCTGGAGGTTCGGGTGGGCGAAGTGATCCCCAGTGACCGGGCGATTGTGGACGACAGTTTCGATGTCGGTATTCTCGTGGTTGTATCCGACGCCAAGAGCCTGCAGGCGTACCTCGATCATCCCATCCATCAACAGGCCAAGCAGGGAGTGCTGTTGCCCTTGGTGGACAAGGTGCGGGTTTTTGATTTTCAGGAATCGCCACGCTAGGGCTTCCGCACATGCAATAGCACCGGCGGAGAGAGGATGCCGCCTTCGGGGGCGGCTTTGAGGTGGAAGCGGCGGGTAGTCTCGGCGGTGACCGCGTCGGCGGTGATGTAAAATTCGCGTTCGCTGGAGCCTTCCACGATTAACAGGCCGTTAAGGCCGATGTTGTCCACATATGCGCCAAAGGGTAGGTTGCGGCCGGAGTCGTGGCTTCCAAAACTCACGCGTTCCTTAATGCCATTACGCTCGATGCGCACGCGGGCGGCGATGGTTTGGCCGGGGGCGATGGTCAATTCCAGCGGTTTGCCCGGCTTGGGCGCGCGACCGTCGGCAGTGAGCACGGTCACCTTAAGCTTGGCGGGGGGCAAAGGTTTGAGGTTGGCGAGGTCATTCACCGGATGGGTGATGGTCTTCCCACCGATCGTGGCACTGGCAGAAACTTTGGCCAGCTCCGTACCCTTGGCGGGCATGGGCGCATCAGCGGCGGCGTACACAGCCCCGAAGGCGCGGGTTTGCCCGGCCTGAATGATTAATGGTGTGGTGAGGGTGAAACCTTTCGGCGCGCTGGTGAGATCCACGCGGATCGGGCCCTCGTAGCCGTCTAGGCGCTGGGCGGTGACACTGAATTCACGGCCGCTGCCCTTGGGCACCCCGCCGCCACTGATGCCGCCGAGGGTCACGGTAAAGTTCGGACGACGCGGGCGCACGGTGAGGGTGTATTTGAAATCTTTACCGGCAAAGCCGCGTACATCGGAGACGCGCGCGAGGTATTCGCCATCGGCTGGGGCGGTGAAGGTAAGTTGAGAATCCTTTCCCCAGTGCCGCCGGCTTTCGTCGTCGTTTTCAAAATAGAGCGGGAACATCGGCAGCCCGTTGGCGGCGGCCGGAGTGCCGGGTGCGCGGGGTTCCACGATGTAGGCAGGTTGACCGAGCGGATGCGCCAGTGGTGTGGTGTCAAAGTAATTGTGGCGGTTGCCAGTGCCCGGATAGACGATGTAGCCGCTGTCCGGGCCACGCGGATAATGCCAGAGCTTGACCACCTCGCCGTTGACGTAGAGGTATTGGTCGAGGCTCATTTCGTCCCACTTAAACAAACGAAAATCGCCGGAGGTATTGGAATCCTTGCCGCGAAAGGTGAGCCACGAATCACGCACGGCCTGCAAACGCACTCGCTCGATGGGCTGACCGTCGGCGGCGAGTACCTCGAGCTTGGAATCGAGTGGCGATTTACTGCGCGCGGCGTTGATCTCCAACACCCATTGCTCGCCGGCCTTGGCGGTGAACCGGAAGAGATCGGTATCCGAGCCGGCATCGGACTGTATGAGGCCAGTCACTTTGGCGGGCAGGGCAATCGAGCGGGCCTGCGCGGGAGTATTATTCGGTTCCTGCTCGGTTGTTTCGGTGCTTTCAACTTCGGCAATGGCGCGCGGGCTGCGGGCTGCGTCCACGGTGTGCGTATCATCAGTTTTACGGATGCGCTCGGAGTCGGTTGTGCCATTGAGCCGTGCTAGGTGCAGGGTGTTGCCGGTACGATCGAACGCCAGGGCGGAGACGATGTCCGGCTGGTTTTCAAACTGCGAGATCAACTCGAGCGTGGGCAGGGTCCAGACTTTTACGGTACGATCAGCTGAGGCGGAGGCGAGGAAACGGCCATCACGGCTGAGGGCGAGGTCGGTGATCTCATCCTCATGCGCAAACCGCACTCGCGCGAGCGGATTGATCGCGGGCTTGGTTTTGCTGATCCACCGCCAAAGGCGGATCTGTTTATCGGCGCCGGCAGCCACGACGTATTGGCTGTCCGGCGTGAAAGCGGTGATGAACTGTTCGCCGGTGGGTTGGCCAAAGGTATCGAGGCGTTGCCCGCTGGCCACCTGCCAAAGCTTCACGGCCGAATCACCGCCGGCACTGGCGAGCACGGTGCCGTCCGGGCTAAAGGCAATGCCATGCACGGGGCCGTTGTGCCCCTCGAGTGTACGCAGTAGTTTCCCAGTGCGCGTGTTCCATAACTTGATGCGCCGGTCGTATCCGGCAGTGGCGGCAAGGGTGCCATCGGGTGAAAGTGCGGCACCGTACAGGGTATCGCGATGTCCCTCGCTAAAAGTGTGCTGGCGTCGGCCGGTCTTGAGGTTCCACAGTACGGCTTCGCCACGCAGGCCGGTGACACCCGAGGCGGCCAGTAGAAAATTGCCATCTGCTGAAAAGGTGAGCGCGTTGACCTTACCGGCATGGCCGGTGAAGGCGCGTTTGCCGATGGTGATCTTGCCAAACGTGCCTAGCGCTCGCACGCCACCACGGGATACAGCCAAGGCCGTGATCGGTTGGCGCCGTAGTGGGGCGGGCTTGGCTTCCGGCACGTGCAGGGTGGCAAGGATGGAGCGATCCTTCTCCGGACCGGGGGCACCGGCGGTGACCCATGCTTGAAGGGTAGCGATCTGCGCCGGGGACGGCTGTGGTTCCTTGCGGGGCGGCATAAATGGTTTCTTGGCTCCGGTCAACAGCTTGAGGAGCAGGGAGTCCTTGGTATTTCCGGGAGCGATAACCTTGCCGCTGTCGCCACCGGTCATGAGGCTCTTAAAGGTCTCCACGGAAAACTCGCCTTCCAGTTCATCGCCGTTATGGCAGCCGGCGCAGTACTCACGGAGGATGGGGGCGACGTCCTTGTGGAAATCCGGCGCGGCCACGGCGGTGATGGCGGTGCCCAAAAGCAGCATGTGAAGCAGGCGTTTCATCAGTGTTGGAAAAGGAATTCGCGGCTGGTCATGAGGGCCCAGAATAGGTCTTCCACCACGGCTCGGCGCTCTGTGGCAGGCGTGGCCTTGAAGACGACCTCGAGTCGTTGGGTTTCCTCTGCGCTGGGCGGGCGGGCGAGGCAGAGCAGGTAGGCTTCCTCAATGAGCGCAGCGTTGGCCTTGGTCACCAGCGGGGTGACCGAGCTTTGTTCAGCGCGCAGGTTTTCATTGAGTGTCTTGCCGTTGGAAAGATGCAGCACCTGCACCATGCTGGGTTTATTGGAACGTTCGCATTCGCAGGTGATCTCGCGTTCGTTGCGACCGAAGGTTTTTAGAAAATAAGAGGTGACCGCCGAATCGAATAGCTGCAGGGCGCGCGTGCCGTCTTTATAAAAATCCGTCTTCGCCGTGCTGCCGTCGGACAATGTGATGTTGGCGTACTTGGGGCTGACCTTGGTGACTGACGTAATAGCGTCCTGTAACACTTCCGCCATCAGGCGGCGCGGATAATAGCGCGCGTGGTAACGGGTGTCGCCGATGTTCTCGGGCAACGGCGCGCTGCTGCGGGCGTAGGTGTCGCTGGTGAGAATCAATCGCATGAGTGCCTTGAGATCGTACTTATTATCCACTAGATGCTTGGCGAGCCCCTGCAAGAGCGGCTCGTTGCTGGCGGGATTGGACACGCGCAGGTCATCCACCGGATCCACAATGCCCTGCCCGAAAAAGTTCGCCCATACGCGATTGGCGATGGAGCGGGTGAAGTAAGGATTGTCCGGTGCCGTCAGCCAATCGGCCAACACGGCGCGCCGATCGGCATTCGCCGCGATCGCCGGCTGATCCAGCGGGGCGGGCGGTTGCGGTTTGCCGGTGCGCGGTTGAAGTAAGTCGCCGCGTGACGCGATGAATAGCGTTCGCTTCCCGTCACCGTTGCGGGCGTCACCGCCCCAGCCTTTCACGCGCACGCGGGCAAAGAGGTTGGCAAAAGCGTAGTACTGATCGTTGGTCCATTTCTCCAGCGGATGATTGTGGCACTTGGCGCAGTTGATGGAGAGGCTCATGAACGCCTGACTGACATTCTCCGCCATTGTTTCGGGTTCCTGATGCACGGCGTAAAAGTTGGTGGCGCCGTTCTCAAAACTATCGCCCCGCGCAGTGACCACCTGCCGAACGAGCTGGTCCCAAGGCGTATTCTTGGCGATCTCACCGCGCAGCCAAGTGTAGTAG
>WTHG01000218.1:0-4857 GCA_011523245.1 Verrucomicrobiales bacterium
TTGCGCCTCGAGATCGGCCTTCAGTTGCGTAGGTTTTTCTAGGTCAGCCTTGGCGGCGATGAGTTCGGCTTGGGTAACCTTGATTTTGGCCTGTAAATCGGCGGCACGTTGTTCGGGGAGTTTAAGGTTTTGTTCGGCTTCACTGAGTTGTTCCTGGGCAACCACTATTTTGGCCTGGAGTTCAGCTTCCAGTTGGGCGGGTTTCTCAGCCAAATCCCGGCGGGCCTTAGCAAGGGCAGCGCGTTGGGCTTCGGCGGCGGCGCGGGCTTCGGCGACTTGTGGTTCCTTTTTCGCCAGCGGCGAGGCGCCAGCCAGCTTGTTCAAACGTTGAAGGTTTGCGATGGCTGCGCTTTGTTCGGCGAGCGAGAGTTGCAGGGCGGCATCGGCCTGCTTGAGGTTTGCTTCGGCCACAGTCACGGCGTTGGTGTAGCTGGACCGATCCAACTGCTGCAGTTTCAGCGCGGCTTTGGCTTGTTCGAGATTGGCTCCGGCAACCTTGAAGGCGTTTTGGAAGGAAGCTGCTTCAATCTTTTCCCGTTCTAGGGCGGCGAGGGCCGAGTCGAGGTTGGCGTCTGCCACAGAGACGGCATTGGTCAGGCTGGCGCTGTCGATTTTCTCCAGCTCCAGTTTGGCTTTGAGTTGATCAATCTGCGCTTGGGCTTTGGCGACGGTGCTGAGGTAATCGCTGTTGTCGAGTGTGAGGAGTTTTTGTCCGGGACTAAAAAACCCGCCTTCCTGAAAGCTGGGTTCGATCGTGATCACCCGGCCGGCGACTTCTGGGCTGATCTCAGTGACGGCTCGTGCCTGGACACGGCCCTGGCTTGGGAGATGAATGACAAAATCCTGCGGTTGCACTTCCAGAGTATTGACTATTGTGACCTTACCTGGGGCCTCACGGCGTTCTGCTTCGGGTTGGGTTTTGAGGAAATATCTGGCCAGTAAACCACTGCCAAGGAGAATGGCCACGCTCAAAACAATGCCGGTAGCAATGCGAGCAGCGGAGGAATTGGGTTTGGATTTTTGATCGCTCATTCGGATGGAGGCGCGTCGAATTCTCCACCCAAAGCCAGGTAGAGGTCGATGCGGTTTTGCAGGCGCTGGTTTTGCAATTGCAGTAGTGATCGTTTGGCGTCGAACACACGCCGCTGGGATTCCAGCACGGTGACGATTCCGGCCAAGCCAGCCAGGTAATCTTCCTGTGCGAGTTTTTCTGCTTCAATGGCTTCCTCCACGGCGGCACGCAAAGCGGTTTCCTGTTGGGTTAGAAATGTCTCGGCGCTCAAAGTGGTTTCTACCTCGGCAAAGGCTTGTAAGGTGGTTTGTACATAGGTGTAGCGGGCCTGCTCGCGAAGTGCGCGGGTGCGGTCAATGTTCGATCGTATGCGACCGCCATCGAAGATGGGGCGGGACAGATTGGCGGCCAGATTCCAAATGTTGTTGTTTACATCGAGCACATCTTTCAATTCGCTGGTGGAGGTGCCGGCGCTGGCGGACAGGGAGATCTTGGGCAACCGATTCTTGCGGGCGCTGTCCACGCGGCGGTGGGCAGCGAGGTAGGCGCGCTGGGTGGCAAGCACATCAGGGCGGCGTTCGATCAACTGGGCGGGTAAACCGGCGGGTACGCTGTTGGTGAGCGTAGGCAGGCCGGCACTCAGCGCAATTTCGCTTTTGGGATAACGACCCAGCAAAATCTCCAGGGCTCGGCGAGCGGCATCGCGTTCGCGATGGCGTTGGTGCAGGGTGCTTTCGGCATTGCGTGCACTGGTGCGCATAAGGCGGACATCCAGTGCCTTGGTGAGGCCGCGTTGCAGGCCTTCCTCCAGTACGGCGAGGTTGTTGGTGTAGCTTTGGTGGGTTTGGATGGCCAGCTGGGTTTGCAGCTCGGTTTCGGCCAGATCAAACCAGCTTTTGGCGGTGTTAGCCGCAAGGCTTAAGCGGGCGGCTTGCAGGTTGGCGGCGGCCTGTTCGGCATCCATTCGGGCGGCAAATTGCGCATCGCGTAGGCGTCCCCAGACATCCAGTTCCCAGGCCAAATCCATGGAGGGTGTGTATCGTTCGGTGCGCGAGGAGGTGATGGAAAACCCACTAGTGTTATTGCGCTTCACGCGGGAGGCTGCGGCCTTGAGGGTGACAGATGGCGCGAGGTCGGCGCCAGCGATTCGCAGGGCGGCTTGGGTGGCATCCAGTTTGGCGGCCGTCACGCGCAAGTCGTGATTATTTGCCAGGGCTTCCTGGACCAGGGCTTCCAGTGTGCGGTCATTAAAATCGGTCAACCAACCGGCTCCGGCAGGGGCGTTGGTTTGGCCGTTGGAGAACTGCTGCGGCCAGGACAGCCCGGCAAAGGCGTCGGGCGTAGAGGAAGACGGGCCGGCACAGCCGGTGAGTCCTGCCCAAGCGGCAAGCAGCAGTGAACCGATGAATTGATATGAAGAATTCATTTCCCCTTAACCCCATGACCGGTCGTCCCTGAACAGCCGCCGGAAATCTATGCGATTATGTCCGGTAAGTTGAGCCAAAAAACGCGGTATTCTCGTTTTCGTTACAAACCAGTGTGAAAAAGGGGGTGATTGGGGTTGAATGGATTTCGGGAAAGAACGTCCCAATATAGCGGCTTTTCTAGGAGGAAAGTTTGCGATACTATATTTTCAATGAACGGGATGAAGTTCAATTGCTCCGGATTGGGCCGGCGGGATTTCCTGCAGGTGGGTCTCGGCGGTTTGGCGGGGCTGGGTTTCAGTGATCTGCTGCGCGCTCAGGCGCAGGGCGGTCCGGCCAAGAAAAAGCTGAACTGCATTCTCGTGTGGCTTGATGGCGGGCCGTCGCATTACGAGAGTTTCGATCCCAAACCTGACGCACCCAAGGAGATTCGAGGTGAATTCGGCGCGATGAAAACCAGTGTGCCGGGCGTGCAGTTTTGCGACAAGGTACCGAACCTCGCCAAAGTGATGGACAAGATGACCATCGTGCGGTCCATCTGCCACAAGGATCCAAACCACGGCGGGGGTAATCATTACCTAATGACCGGCCGACCGACGCCGGTGCCCGTGAACTGCGGCGCGTTTGTAACCTTTCATCCGTCATTCGGCTCGATGGTGAGTTTTGAGCGTGGCGTGCAACAAGGTTTACCGCCGTACATGAGCCTCGGCCGCATGAGCCGTTCGGGCGGTCCGAATTTTTTGGGTGCACAACATGCGCCGTTTGTGATCAAGGCCGATCCGCAAAGCAGTAGCTTTAAGGTGCGTGATGTGGTGTTGCCCAAGGGCATCAGTGAAGGGCGGTCCGAAGATCGTCGCGGTCTACGCGCGGGCCTTGATAATCTCCTGCGCATTACCGACAAGGCGGCTAAGGATCCCGCGGTGGATTTTGATCAATTCAACGCGCAAGGCGTAGATCTAGTAACCAGCAAGAAGGCACAGACGGCGTTTGATATCGCGAAAGAAGATGAAAAGGTGCGCGAAGCCTATGGCCGCAACAGTTTGGGCCAGCGGTTGCTGCTGGCTCGACGGTTGGTGGAAGTGGGCGTTTCGTTTGTTACCGTTTATTATGGTGGATGGGATCATCATAGAGATATTTTTAAGACTCTGAAGGGTGATTTCAACACGCGCTGGGACACCGGCTTGGCCGCATTGATCAATGACCTAGACCAACGCGGCATGATGGAGGATACCATGGTGATCTGCCTCGGTGAATTCGGCCGTACGCCTAAGGTGAACACACGCGGCGGTCGCGATCATTGGCCCGGCGCGATGAGTGTGCTCTTCGCCGGCGGTGGATGTCCGCGCGGGCAGGTAGTGGGTGCTACTGATGATAAGGGCTATTATGCCGCTGAAAATGTTTACAGCCCCGAGGATTTTGCTTCGAGCCTCTACCTAAAGCTCGGTATTGACCCGGAACAAATTCTCCACACCGAAACCGGTCGGCCAGTACAGTTGGTGGATGGCGGCACGCGCATCAAGGAACTCTTCGCCTGATGCGCGCGTTGTTCGCGGTCTTGATTTTGCCGCTATTCGCCGTCGCGGCACCGCCGCAAGTGGATTGGCATTTCCCAATGGGCGCTCAGCGTGGCACAGATCTCAACGCCACCATTGGCGGCAAACACAGCTGGCCGCTTAAGGTGTGGTGCGAACACGGCGACGTTCAATTCACCGCTACGCAGAAAAAAGGCACATTCAGCGTGACTGTGGGCAAGAACGTGACACCCGGCCCGTATCTTATCCGGTTCCATGACGACAACGGCACTGCGCCACCGCGAGTTTTTTTCGTGGGCAAAGGCCGAGATATCACTGAGGTCGAACCGAACAACGAGATGCTCGAGCCGCAATCAGTTGCGCTACCGGCGGTGTTGCACGGGCAATTCGCTAAGGCCGGCGATGTGGATTCGTTTGCCTTTGAGATGAAGGCCGGCCAAACGCTCGTGGCGGCGATGGACGCTTATACCGCGGGCGTGTCCATGGATGCGCTGATGCTGCTGCGCGATGCGCGTGGTGTGAAGCTGACGTTCAATCATGACGCCCACTCGCTCGATCCGCGCCTGGTTTGGAAATGCCCAAAAGACGGCACCTACGTGTTGCAGATGGCGTGTTTTAAATTCCCCGCCAATAGCACCTCGAGCTTCGGCGGCGGCACGGGATTGACCTATCGTGTGACGCTCACCAACGGCCCCTACCTCCGCCACGCCTGGCCGGCGGCGATTAGTGGCGGCGAATCGTTGGTCGCCTTGCGCGGCTGGAACCTCGCCAACGATACCGTCCCCGCACGCGCCAAGGAAAACGACACTGAACTCTTGTTGCCCATCAAGGCTATCAACGGTCCACTGCGGTTGCCGGTGACTGGTCAGCCCGAAACTGTTGAGCGCGA
>WTHG01000218.1:4957-7301 GCA_011523245.1 Verrucomicrobiales bacterium
TCAACGGTCCACTGCGGTTGCCGGTGACTGGTCAGCCCGAAACTGTTGAGCGCGAGCCGAATGACACCAATGCGACAGCCAATTCGTTTGGGTCAGTCAACATCTCCGGACGAATCGACCGGCCCGGCGATGTGGATCGCTTTGCCTTTGATGCAAAAAAAGGGCAGCGGTATCGGTTCGATCTCGATTCCTTCAAGCTTGGTTTCCTGCTCGATGCCGAACTGGCGATCGAGGACAACACCGGTAAAGTGCTCGTCACGAATGACGACTCCAACAAGCTGCGCGATCCGCTGCTCAACTGGACCGCCCCCGCCGATGGTCGCCACTGCGTGCGCGTGCGCAGCCTGCTTAATAAAGGCGGCGGGGACTATTTCTACCGCCTACGCATCTTCCAGCCCGAGCCCGCCTTCAGCGGTACTGTTGAGGCGCCGCAATTTGCCGTGAACGCCGGCGCAACGAATGAGGTGAAAGTCACCGTCAATTATTTAGATGGTTATAAAGGCAAGCTCACTGTCGCCGCCGCCGCGCTACCTAAGGGCATCACAGCCGAACCGGCAATCATCGAGAAGAAGGGCACGGCCACCCTCAAGCTCATCGCTGCCGCGGATGCCCCATCACACAATGGCCTGTTGCGACTCACTCTCCAGCCAGAGGGTAAGGAAGCCCCACAATCCGTAACCGTCGCCCTCACGAGCTCCGGCGTAAATAACGGTGTCCCCCAAGGCTTCCCCGAATACATCATTCCCCAAACAGACCGCCTCTGGCTGACCGTCCTGCCACCCAAACCGCCAGAGAAAAAAGAACTCGAAAAGGCGGATAAGTAGCCTTTTCGCACTGGTGCCGTGCCTTCGAGAGGTGTAAGTTTCCCTTGCCCATGGACATCTATATTCGACGCGGAGAGGAACAATTCGGGCCGCTAACACCGGAGCAACTTCAGGAAAGTTTAAATAACGGCACGCTGCAGGCCGATGATTTGGCGTGGCACAGCGAGCTGCCGGATTGGGTGAGTGCCGGCGAGTTGCTGCAGATGGTGGCTGGGGGTGCGCCTGAACCTGTGCCAACACAGGCAGCGGCTAGTTCAATGGAAGATAAAGGGCTGGACGTGGCGGCCGCTTTGGATGGTCGTAAAAAATTACTGATAGCTGTGGCGGCGGTGGTTGTTCTGGTGGGCGGAGTAGCGGCGGCTTTTTTCGCAGGAGTGTTCGGCGGCGATGAAGAGCCGGTAATCGATAATCCCCCTGCGGTAGCCGGTGGCGGCAGTGGCACAGGTGGTGATGAAAACACCAGTGGTGCGGGCAATCCGGAAGGCACAGTCAATCCGCCCGCTCCGGCTCCGGCTGGCGGCGGGTCCACTTCCTTCGCTGCCGTGACTCAAAAACTCGATTCTGGCGGTAGTTTGTATTTTTATTTGAGTACAGGTCAGGCTCAGGATTGGGTGCAATCTGTATTTACCGAGGGCGGTAGCTTGCTTCAGCAAATGGGCCCGATGATTTCTGAGCCGGCACAGGCGGAGATGGCGCTGGGGATCGGCCAAGCCGTTTACAGCGGTCTGGGTTTGGACAGTATTGATGGGATGGGCGCCAGCACTAAGGATTTTGGTGACGGTTTGAAACGTAATGTGGCAGTGGTACATCGTGACCCAGCTAATGGCGAGGGGTTGATCTGGAAGGCTTTTGGAACTGCTTCGCATGAATTGGGTGCCCTGAAACTAATGCCAGCTGATACAGCCTACGCGATGCACGGGGATTTGGATGTCACCACGGTGTTGCAATGGGTGCAGCAAATGACCACTCAACATGCCCCGCCAGATATGGCTGCCGAATTGAACAGCCAATTGCAAAATCCTTTGTTGCAGGCCGTGCTTAACGGTTATGCCGGCGAGATGGGCGTGTATTTGACATTAGATGCTGAAAAAACGATGCCCGTACCTCTCGGAGGCGTTGCCATAGGTGAAGAGGATTTTCCGGTAGCAGTCGCTCAGGACCACTTGAAGGAGCTAGGAGAAGTCACCGAGATTGATCCCGTAGAAGATACTATCCCAATCCCATTGCCGGGTATATCGCCAGTGCCAGGATTGCCTGAACCAGGGGTAGTGCCTCCGCCTGCAGGAATTCCGGTGCCCCCATTGCCTGGAGGTACGGCAGTTCCTTTGCCTTTGCCGAACGGCGACTTGGAGGGTGGGGCAGGTATGGTCAATATTCCAGAGCCGGGTTTGGTGCTCGTGCTTAAGGTGAAAGATGATTCGATAGAAAAAATGATCGAAGGTGCGGTCGGCACGCAAGTGCCTCTACAGGCATTGACCGAGGGTGAGGTGACCATTAAGCAGGCACCCGCTCCATTGCCA
>WTHG01000233.1 GCA_011523245.1 Verrucomicrobiales bacterium
GCGTCTAATGATCGTCACCATCGCGCCGGGTCTCACAGAAAAGGAAATTGATTGGATAACCACCTCGTCGACAAAGCTTTTTCGGACTTTCGAAACTTCAATCATTACCCCGAATACAATAGCGAACGCAGGAAGAGTGTGAGGAAAAAGTTGGAGACCAGAATCGCGATGCACGACTGCACCACTGCTTCGTTGGTGGCGCGCCCCACGCCTTCGGCACCGTTACTGCAGTTGAGGCCGCGGTAACAACTGATCAGTGAAATTAAGAGCCCGAACACCAGCGCCTTGATCACGCCCATAAGCACATCCTCTTCGTCGGTGTAAAAGTACAGGTGTTTGAGCGAAAAGGCGGATTCAATACCGAGCAACGAGCTGGCTAAAATCATGGCGGCGAAAATCCCCACGACCCAGGCCAACACCGTGAGCAGCGGCATTGAAATCACCGTGGCCAATACCCGCGGCACTACGAGATGATCCACCGGATGCGTAGCCATCGTGCGCAGTGCGTCAATTTGCTCGGTCACCCGCATCGTGCCAATCTCGGCGGTCATCGCCGCCCCCACCCGGCCGGCCACCATCAGCCCGGCCAACACTGGCCCAAGCTCACTGGTCATGGCCACGCCCACTACGCTAAGGGTGGCGTTGTCCATTTTGACCTTGTGAAATTGGTAAAACGTTTGTGCGCAAAACACCATACCGGTGGAGGCGCCGGTGGTCAGAACCACAAATTGCGACTTCAGACCAATGAAGTGCATTTGCTTTATGAACTCGGCCCAATTCAGGCGAACAGTGAATACGGAACGAACCACCTCGCACGCCAACAGCGCAACGCGGCCCATGCTCTCCACAAAGCTGGATAGTTCCCCCTTGGCGGCGCTCATGCCACCTCACTCCTTTTGATGCGCCCCGCAGGACGCGAATTAGTCGCCGGCCACAGCAGTCTCGGCAGCCGATTTTTGCGCAAAGGTCAACTTGTTATCGGCAGCCGATACTTGGATCGGCTGGCCTTCAACCAGCTTACCCCGCAAAATTTCCTCAGCCAACGGATCCTCCATGAACCGTTCCACCGCGCGCCGCATCGGCCGCGCGCCGTACTCGGGATCGTGCCCTTTTTCCGCTAGGAAATCGCGAGCCTTTTCGTCGAGCACCAGATTGATGTCCTTTTTCTCCAGACGCTCCACCACTTTGGTGATCTCCAAATCGAGAATCTTCATCAAGGCCTGCTTGTCGAGCGCGTGAAATACAATGACATCATCGAGGCGATTGAGGAACTCCGGACGGAAGGACTTCTTAGCCTCATCCATAATCAGTTCCTTCATCTTCTCGTAGTCAACATCCTCATCGGAATTATTGAACCCTATCGACTTACTCCTTTTGGCACTCTCGGCACCGACGTTTGAGGTGAGTAGAATAATGGTGTTCCGGAAATCAACTGTATGCCCCTGACTGTCCGTCAGCTTACCCTCTTCAAGAATCTGGAGGAGCATGTTGGACACATCCGGATGCGCTTTTTCAATCTCGTCAAAGAGCACAACCGAATAGGGCCTGCGGCGGACCTGCTCGGTCAATTGGCCACCCTCTTCAAACCCGACGTATCCCGGAGGGGAACCTACCAGACGTGAGCTGGCGAATTTCTCCATGTACTCGCTCATGTCCATCTGGATCAACGCTTTCGGATCGCCAAAGAGTTCCTTGGCAATGGTTTTGGCCAACAGCGTTTTACCGACGCCGGTGGGGCCCAGCAGGGCGAAGGCGCCGATCGGCCGAATTGGATCCTTTAAATCGGCCCGGGAACGTCGAAGGGCCTTGCTTAAGGCTTCGACAGCATCGCTTTGGCCGATGATCGTTTCCTCCAGCTTTTTTTCCATGTTGAGGAGTTTCTTAATCTCGTCCTTTTCCATCCGCTGCAGAGGAATGCCGGTCCACTTGGAAATCACCTGCATGATGTCCTCATCCGAAATCACTACGCGATTGTCAGCACTGGCGGTCTTCCATTTCTCCATCGAGGTCTCGAGATTTTCCTTGGCCTGTTTTTCCTCGTCGCGCATGGCGGCGGCGCGCTCGAAATCCTGTTCCTTGATCGCCTCCTCCTTCTTCTCCTTGATCTCATCAATCTTCTGCTCGATCTCCTTGATCTCCGGCGGGCGAGTCATGGTCTTAATGCGGGCCCGAGAACCGGCTTCATCCATCACGTCAATCGCCTTATCTGGCAGATAACGCGCCGTAATGTAGCGATCGGAAAGTTTGACAGACGCCTCGACTGCTTCATCTGAAATCTCTGCGTTATGATGATCTTCGTATTTAACACGAAGGCCTTTGAGGATTTCCACCGCCTCATCAATCGACGGTGCCTCCACTTTCACAGTCTGAAAACGGCGTTCGAGCGCGGCATCTTTCTCAATGTATTTACGGTACTCATTGAGCGTGGTGGCGCCCACACATTGCAGTTCCGCACGACTAAGTGCGGGCTTGATAATGTTACTGGCGTCCATTGTCCCCTCGGCCGAACCAGCTCCCACGATTGTGTGTAGCTCGTCAATGAAGAGGATCACGTTTTTGGCCCGGCGGATCTCATCCATCACAGCCTTGATGCGCTCCTCAAATTGACCGCGGTACTTGGTGCCAGCCACCATGAGGGCAAGATCAAGCGTCACCACGCGGCGGTCGCGCAAGAGCTCGGGCACATTACCGGCAACAATCTCTTGGGCGAGCCCCTCCACAATCGCCGTTTTACCCACGCCGGCTTCACCGAGGAGCACGGGATTGTTCTTGGTACGACGGCAGAGAATTTGAATGACACGTTCGATTTCATCAGCACGACCGATCACCGGATCCATCTCGCCTTTGCGGGCGATCTCCGTGAGATCCCGCCCAAAGGCACGCAGCGCAGGTGTTTTATTGCCTTTTTTGCCGCCTTTCGTCGGGGCTGTCTCCTCGCCTTCCTCTTCTTCCTCCATTTCCTCATCGCTCATGGCGAAGTTGGGATCGAGTTCCTTGAGGATTTCTTGGCGGGTTTGCTCGATATCGATGTCGAGATTCTTGAGGACGCGAGCGGCAACGCCGTCGCCCTCACGCAGGAGTCCCAGCAAAATGTGTTCTGTACCCACGTAAGTGTGCTGTAATTGCTTAGCTTCCTTGGAGGCGAGGTTCAAGACCTTCTTAACTCGCGGAGTGTACGGGATATTGCCGACCTGTTTTTGGTCCGGGCCGGTGCCGACCTGTTTTTCCACCTCAAGCCGCACGGTTTCCAAATCGAGACCCATTTTCTGGAGTACGTTGACCGCCACGCCCTGCCCCAGTTTGATGAGCCCCAACAGCAAATGCTCAGTCCCCACAAAGTTATGGTTAAACCGATCCGCCTCCTTGCGCGCCAGCGCCAGCACCTGCTGCGCTCGCGGCGTAAAATTGCTCATACCTTCGTCACTCATTGCTCAAAAATTAATTTAGCTGAAATTCCCGTTTTCGTCCAGCAATCCGAATGCCAACTTATGCCCAGAAAACCGGAAATCTCTAGCGAATTTGACGGATTTCGGGAGCTTTTCCTCCTATTCACTCACCTTGGGACCTTGCATTCCGTTGAGCCGACTGCGCAATAAATCTGCTCGTCGCACATCGCGTTCTTCACCCCCCAATTTTTCCCCCACCAACTGCTGCAAGTGCGCCGGTTGGGTAACCAAAAAAAGTTCATCCACCACCGACGTCTCCAAATCCTCAAACATTCCCAGTTTCACGCCGAGCCTAATCAGCGACAATTGGTTCATCGATTCCTTACTGCTCACGATGTGCGCATTGGCCAGCACGCCGTATGCCCGCCCGATGTGATTGAACAATTCCTTTGGCTTTCCCTGTTGCAAGGTCGCCCGCGCATTGGTCTCATGCTCGATAATCTGCAGCACCACTTTGTGGATTCGCTCGATGATATCCGCCTCACTCTCGCCCAGTGTCATTTGATTGGACACCTGAAAAATGTGCCCGAGCGCTTCGGTGCCTTCCCCGTATAGCCCGCGCACAGCATGTCCCAGCTTGGTCACCGCCTGCACGATTTGGTTCACCTGATCCGTCAACACCAGCCCCGGCAAATGCAACATCGCACTGACGCGAATGCCCGTTCCGAGATTGGTAGGGCACGCCGTCAAGTAGCCGTAGGAGGCATCAAACGCATAATCCAGCTTCTTCTCTAAACTCGTGTCAAACCGGTCGATCTTTTGCCAAACTTGCTTGATCTGCATGCCCGGCAGGAGCGCCTGCATGCGGAGATGATCCTCCTCATTAACCATCACGCTGAGCGTTTCGTCCTTGTTTAACACCAGCGCACTGCCGCCGCCCTTGGCGGCGTGTTCACGGCTGATCAAGTGCCGTTCCACCAGCAATTGTTTGTCGAGAGCCTTCAGGTCGCCCATGCCGGCAGAGAACCCTCCCCGCATGGCGGAAGCCTTGGAGACGGGCGGCTTAATGGATTCGCACGTTTCTTCTCGACTGGCTTTTTTGGCCCGCCCGGGAAACGGCACGCTAGAAATGTTACGGGCCAACCGCACCCGACTGGACAACACTACATGATCCTCTGGACCGCCATTGGCCGAGAGCTCACTCGAAGGCGTAAGAAAATCCAATAACTCCATCAAGCCCCCTCCTCTGCCGAGCCGACTGATTCCAGCTCTTTCAACTGATCGCGCAAGCGCGCAGCTTCCTCATAATTCTCCATCTCAATCGCCTTTTGCAATTGCTCAGTCAGCGTATCGCGTTGCTTGGTAATATCCAGCTTCGCCCGCAACGCCTTGGGTACTTTACCGACGTGCTGGGTGCCCTTGTGCATTTGCTTGAGCATTCCTTCCAACGGCTCAGCAAAGACCGTATAACAAGTCGAGCAACCGAGTCGCCCTGTCTTCTTGAAATTCGCTTGAGTAAAACCACAGGTCGGACATTCAAGCTCGCCGCTCACCGATTCCATTTCGGAAGAGGCCCCGAGGCCAAGCAGCAGATCCGCCAATGCAAATCCCTGCGGATCAGTCACGCCCTTGTCCTTGGCGCATTCTTCACAGAGATCGATCTTCTTCATCTGACCATTCACAATCTCGGTGAGGTGCACCGTGGCCTCATTCTCACAATCTGGCTGGCAACACTTCATATTGTCTATATCGCTTCACCGGTGGAGTTCGTCAAATCCTGATAGGCCTTGATCAGTTTCTTGGTCAACTTACCGGGCTTGCCCGACCCAATCTGACGGCCGTCAATCTTCACTACCGGAACCACTTCCGCCGCTGTGCCGGTGATAAAGACTTCATCGGCATTATAGAGATCGTATCGCGTTAAATTCGGCTCCGTCACCTCGACACCCAGCGATTCGGCCAGTTCAATCGCCACGCCGCGCGTGATACCGTACAGCGCGCCCGCAGCCAAAGGCGGGGTTAGCAGTTGCCGGCCCTTAAGCATAAACACATTGTCGCCAGTGCATTCAGCCACAAACCCCTGGCTGTTGAGCATGATCGCCTCCACGCAGCCGGCATTAATCGCCTCGATCTTGGCGAGGATATTGTTCAGATAATTCAACGACTTGATCGCCGGGTTCACCGCATTCGTGTGGTTGCGCGTGGTCGGCACTGTGACAATCTCAAGGCCTTTTTTGTAAAATGTCTCGGGATAGAGCTGGATTTTATCCGCGATGATAATGACCTGCGGCTTGCTACAGCGGTTGGGATCCAGCCCCAATGTTCCTGCGCCCCGTGTCACTACCAACCGGATGTAACCATTACGAATCTTGTTCCGCCTGCAGGCTTCTCGCACGGCGTCGCAGATCGCCCGGTGGCTCATGGGAATCTTCAGCAGGATCGCCTTGGCCGAGTAAAAGAGCCGATCCACATGCTCACTGAGCTTAAAGACGCGGCCGTTATAAGCGCGGATGCCTTCAAAAACGCCATCGCCATAAAGTAGGCCGTGGTCAAACACGGAGACCACCGCCTTCTTTTCATCCACAAATTTTCCGTCGACAAATACCTTCATCGGTCGGCGCACCATAGCCGCATCCTCCTAGCCGGAGCAATCTCTCACTATTCACACACCCGGCCATCCTTCAAATGCACCACGCGTTGGGCGGCCCGGGCCACTGTTTGGTCATGTGTCGCCACCAACAGGGTTAATTGCTGTTCGGCATGTAATCGTTTGAGGAGATTAATGATTTCCAATTCCGTGCCTGTATCCAAGTTGCCGGTCGGTTCATCGGCCAGCACAATCTCCGGCTCGTTCATCAACGCCCGAGCAATCGCCACCCGTTGTTGTTCGCCGCCGGATAATTCCGAAGGTCGGTGATCCATCCGGTTACTGAGCCCCACGCTGTCTAATAAATCCCGTGCCCGCTGTTCAGACGCAGCCTGTGACCGTCTCTGAACCTGCGCGGGCAACAATACATTTTCCAATGCATCCAAATCCGGCAACAGATGGTACGCCTGAAAGACAAAGCCTACGTGGCTCCCTCGGAATTTTGCCGCCTGTGCCGGCGTTTGGACACGAAGCGGCCCATCCTCAAACCGAATGGCTCCGGCCGTTGGTCGATCCAAGCCGCCCAACAATTGCAAAAGCGTGCTCTTACCCGAACCAGACGCACCCTGCAGCGCCACAAACTCACCGGCCTGCAGCTCCAAACTCACCCCTTGCAGCACCGCCAACTCTTTACCGCCCAGAAAGTACGACTTCTCCACTGAATCAGCTTGGAGCACTACGTTACTCATTGCGCAAGGCCTCCACCGGCTGCAACCGGGCCGCGTTCCAAGCCGGCAATAAACCGGCCACCACACAGATCACCAGCGACACACCGCAAATGATCAACACATCGCTCTGAACTATTTGCGCTGGTAATTCCCGGAAGCCATAAAGCTTCTCCGGAAACAACTCCACGCCTTTACCACGCATGAACCCCAAAAATTCGTTGCGATACTTTAGCACCAACATCCCCAGCCCTACGCCAAGGGCCGTGCCCAACACCCCCACCACCGCACTTTGGATCAGGAACACATTGCTCACCTGCCCATTGGTCGCGCCCAAGGCCTTGAGCAGGCCGATCTCTTTAGTTTTCTGAACGCCAAAAATGATCAGCGAACTGGCGATCCCAAATGCCGCCACAATCACGATGAAGAACATCAGAAATTGCGTCACCATTTTCTCCACTTCCACCTGCGCCAGCAGTACGGGATTCAGGTCTTCCCAAGTACCAATGTGATATCCGGCACCCAGCTTCTGCTGCAGCCCGGCCT
>WTHG01000394.1 GCA_011523245.1 Verrucomicrobiales bacterium
ACACCGGCTACACCGGCGAACTTCGCCTGCCATGGCGCAGCCTCTTCCCGCGCCAACCCGCCCCCAAGCCCGGCCGACAATTCTCCCTCCTCGCTGTCTGCCTCAACGGCGACGGCGGCAAAGCCGTATACCACTCCAACGGCAAAAATCTCCCCAAGCTCATGTACCACTATTCCGCCAAGCAGTGGCCAACGTTGAAGCTGGTTAAATAATTCTCCGCGTCTCTGCGCCTCCGCGTGCGCATTTGATTGCCCTCGCCGCCTGCGCCCCGTATCAACAGCCATGCACACACGCACCTTGGGCAACACCGGCGCCGGCATCTCCGAAATCGGCCTCGGCACCTGGCAACTCGGCAGCGCAGACTGGGGCACGGTTGATCCCGCCGATGCCCAGGCCATTCTCACGCGCTCCGTCGAGCTCGGCGTCAACTTCATCGACACCGCCGATGTCTACGGCATGGGCCACAGCGAACGCGCCATCGGCGATTTCCTCAAGACCACCTCCGCCGAACTCCACGTGGCCACCAAGCTCGGCCGACGCCATGATGAACCCCACGGTTGGCCGCAGAATTTCACCCTCGAGACGATGCGCGCCCACACCGAGGATTCCCTCCGGCATCTTGGGATCGATTCCCTATTCCTCACCCAACTCCACTGCATCCCCACCGACGAACTCCGTCGCGGCGAAGTCTTTGACCACCTGCGCACCCTGCAGAGCGAAGGTCTCATCCAACACTGGGGCGTGAGCGTCGAGACCGTTGAGGAAGGCCTTCTGTGCCTCGAGCAACCCGGCCTCGCCAGCCTGCAAATTATCTTCAACATCTTCCGGCAAAAACTCGTCGATGAACTCCTGCCCGTCGCCCAAGCCAAAGGGGTCGGCCTCATCGCCCGCGTGCCGCTCGCCAGCGGCCTGTTGGCCGGCAAGTTCAACACCGCCACCAGCTTCCCCGAAACCGACCACCGCCATTACAACGCCGAGGGCCAATGCTTCAACATCGGCGAAACCTTTGCTGGAGTCGGCCTCGCCAACGGTGCCGCCCTCGCCGAGGCCGTTCGTGACACCTTCCCGGATCCCGGCGACCATACCATGGCCCAACAAGCCCTCCGCTGGGGGCTCGATCACGACGCCATCACCACCGTCATCCCCGGCGCCAGCCGCCTCGACCAAGCCGAGTCCAACGCCGCCGTGTCCGAAATGCCCGAGTTGCCGGTGGATACCCATACCCAACTGCGCGCGTTGTACGACGACCGGATTCACGAAAAAATTGTCGGTGCGTATTGATCCACTCGACGGGATGCGTCACGATATTCCTCGTGCGAATTTCCATCAAATCTCTCCAAACGATTCGGGTGATCATCGCCCTGTTCATCGCGCCGTCCCTTTTCGGGGCCGAACCATGGACCCAATTCCGCGGGCCACGTGGGGATGGGCATACGACGGCGACAAATCTGCCGGTCGAATGGTCGGAGACCAAGAATGTCGCGTGGAAGACGGCGATTCATGATCGGGGATATTCCTCGCCGGTGATTTACGGTAAACAGGTATGGCTGACCACGGCGACGGAGGATGGGAAGAAGCTCTTCGGCCTTTGCATCGATAAAGACACCGGCAAGGTGTTGCATGATCTGCATCTGTTCGATGTCGCCAAGCCGCAGCGAATCACGCGCGACAACACGTACGCGTCGCCCACGCCGGTCATTGAAAAGGGCCGCGTGTTTCTGCACTTCGGCACGTACGGCACGGCGTGTGTGGATACCGCCACCGGCAAGGTGCTGTGGCAGCGGCGTGATTTGAACTGCGACCACGAAGCCGGCGCCGGGCCGGCCAGTTCGCCGATGCTCTTTGGTAACACCATGATCGTCCACGTGGACGGCCGCGACGTGCAGTACATCATCGCGCTGGACACCAGCACCGGCAAGACGGTGTGGAAGACGCCTCGCTCGCTCGATTACACCCAGTTCCCTGTGCATCATCGCAAGGCCTACTGCATGCCGATGCTGGTACCCCGCGGAGACGGCCAGCAGCTCGTCAGCCCGGCCGGCCGCGGCCTGTATGCGTATGATCCGAAGACCGGCAAGGAACTGTGGCACATGCGCCATCGCGGTTGGTCCGTGGCGCCCCGACCGATCTACGGACACGGCCTCATCTTCGCAACCATTGATCGCGACAACCCCGAGCTGTGGGCCATCCGCCCCGACGGCAAGGGCGATATCACCGATACCCACATTGCCTGGAGCGAAAAACGCGGCATGCCCGAGCGGTGCTCGCCGTTGCTGGTGGATGACCTGCTCTACTTTGTGAACCGCGGCGGCATTGCCACTTGTCTCGAGGCCAAGACCGGCAAGGAGGTTTGGAAGGAACGCCTCAAGGGCGCCTACTCCGCCTCGCCGATCTACGCCAAGGGCCGCATTTATCTCTTCAACGAAACCGGCAACGCCACCCTCCTGCGCCCGGGCCGCAAGTTTGAGATCATCGCCGCCAACGCCCTCGCCCCGCAGCCGCTCCTCGCCACCCCCGCCGTTGACGGCAACGCCTTTATCATCCGCACCGGCAGCTATTTGTACCGCATCGAAAACGACAAACAACTCGTTGCTCCAAAACCAACCGCTGACGCCAAGCGTTTTATCGGCCAATGGAATATCGGCAAGGCCAGCCCGAATTCGAAGCCGAAGTTTGTGATGACGCTTAATGCCGATTTCACCGCGCGCAAAAGTCACGTGCCCAACGCCACCGGCCGCTGGGAACTGGTCCAGGGCGAGGCCCGCGTGGTGTGGAGTGACGGTTGGCGTGATATTCTTCGCGCGGAAAACGGGCGAATCCGCAAGTATGCGTTCAAGCCGGGAACGACTTTCTTGGACAAACACGACAACACGGATTCGGCGGAGAAACGCTGAAGCGCAATTGGTCATTTACTAACGCGAAAGCGCGGATAGAATTGTTCGTGCGACTGAAATGAACCGCGGATTCAACCAGCCACTTTCCCGGCGTCGCCTGCTGCAGGCGGGCGGGATTGGTTCGTTGGGGTTGGCATTGCCCGGGCTGTTACGTGGGGAGGACACTCAGGCCTCGGCGAAGTCGTGCATTTTCATCCACCAATACGGCGGGCTCAGCCAGCTGGATTCGTGGGACATGAAACCCGAGGCGCCGCAGGAAATTCGCGGACCGTATCGCCCCATCAAGACCGCCACGCCGGGCTTTCAAATTTGCGAACTCATGCCGCGGCTGGCCAAACTCTCCGAGCAGTATGCCGTCATCCGCTCAATGACCCACAAGGAAGCCGCCCATAAACCGGCCAATTCCATGCTGTTGGCCGGTCGCGAAAACCCGGCCATCGACGATCCCAGCTTTGGCGCGATGGTCGCCAAGTTGCGCCCTTCCAAGGCAAGCATTCCCGATCATGTGTGGCTGCAGAAATTTGGTGGCGGTGCCGCGCCGGAAGATCACACGTACCTCACCGGCGGTCACCTTGGCATGGCCTACGCCCCGATGCTGCTCGGCCGCAAACACGACGACAACCCCGCCACACCCGGCTATCGCGTGCGTGCGTTTGACACGCCCGAAGGCATTACGCCCGGCCAACTGGCTGACCGCCGCCGCCTGCTTGAGGCCGCGCAAAATCTTTCGCCCGTGGGCAATACCGCCGAGTTCGATGCTTTCGATACCCATCAACAACGCTCTATCGACCTTCTCAACGGCCGCGCCGCCAAGGACGCCTTCAATCTTGACCGTGAATCCGCACGCATGCGCGATCGTTACGGACGCAATCCACTCGGCCAACACCTACTACTCGCCCGCCGCCTCATCGAGGCCGGCACGCGACTGGTCAATGTCGCCGCCTGGACCGGCCTTGGGCGCGGCGAAAAATTTGTAAGCGTCGAGACGTGGGACATGCACGGCAACGCCGATGTGGGTATTTTTGAAAACGGTTGGAACGGTCTACCCTTCGCCCTGCCGCGCACCGACCAAGCCGTCGCCACGCTGCTGGAGGATCTGCGCGAACGCGGTCTGCTCGACAACACGCTCGTTGTACTAGTGGGTGAATTTGGCCGCGCGCCGAAGATCAGCAAGGGCGCCAAGCGCATCGGCCGCAACCACTGGCCTGCGTGCTACTCCGCCATGCTCGCCGGCGCCGGTATTCGCGGCGGTGCGGTGTACGGCGAATCAGACAAACACGCCGGTTACGTGAAAACCAACCCGGTGACCCTGCCTGATTTCACCGCCACCCTCTTCACTGCGCTGAACATCGATCCCGCTTCGCGCCTCTCGCCCGACGGCTTCACAATTCCCGCCAGCGAAGGCCGCGCGATTGAGGCGTTGTTTTAGCGATCCTGCCGGTAGCGGAACTGCTTCGATAACACGATCTGTTCAAAGAACGTGCTTGTCTTGTATCCGTCTTGCTTTGCCGCGCTCACGATTTGGTCCAGCGCAATGCGATCGTACGGCTGTAATTTGCGACCGAGAGCGTAGGCAAACAATTGGCGGGCGAAATTCTCGGCGATGTCATCGCCATACAGTTCAAGCAGCAGCGTTTTCATTTCGCGAGGAGACTGGAATGCCTTGCCGTTGGGCATCACGCCGGAGGAAACGACCGGCGCCTTGTCGGGATACTGGGTGCGCCAATCGCCGAATTGCGCGAAGTTTTCCAGCCCCAGCCCAAGCGGATCAATCTCCTTATGGCAGGCGTTGCATACTGCCTTCGATGTGTGCTGCTTCAACAGCTCGGCCACCGTCGGGTTCTGCTTGATGTTCAGTGCCTCGCGGGCTTCTTCGATCGATGGCACATCCTCGGGTGCTTCCATCGCCTTGCCAATCAATGTGTTCAGCACCCACACACCACGCCGAATCGGACTCGTGCGCGTCTTGGACGCCGTCACACGCATGATCGCCGCGCTGGTGATGATGCCGCCTTCGCGGTCACCCTGGCGCTCGACAAGAATCGGCGGATCATACCGGACCTTACGGTTGCGGCTCTTGCTTTGACGCCGGGCAAAAATATCGGCGTGCTGCCGATCCATTTTGGAGGGATCGACCTTCGTGTAACCATGGTTTTTGGGCTGCAAAGCGGTCGCACGCTTGTAGAGCCAATCGCTTTGCACCAGCTCCAGCACGCTGCGATTCGACCGGATCAATTCATCAATGAAAAACAAAACCTCATCATACGCCTCACGGTTCCATCGTTCGTCGCGGAGGTATTCACTATTCGCAAGGAGTTCATCAAAGCCAAGCCATTGGCCCGCGAAGTTTTCGGCCAACGCAATGCGCTTGGGCGAATTGAGCATCCGCGCGATTTGCGCTTTCAACATTTCATCCTTTAACAGGCTGCCATCCCGACCCCGTTTCAACAACTCGGCATCGGGCGGGCTGGCCCATAGAAAAAAGGCCAGGCGTGTCGCCAGCTCCAGACCAGTGACCGGATACGGTGTGTTCTGGCTCTTACTTTCCTCCATGCGGTACAGAACTTCCGGCGAGATCAGGATCATCTCAAAGACATGCATCAGGCTGGCGCCGCTGTCCTGCGAGGTCTGCCGATGTCGCTGATACAGGCGGTGGTAACTCTCGGTATATTCCTCCAGCCGGCTACGGTTTCCCCGATGTGTGCGCTCCACCAATTTTGTGATGAGCTGTTTGCTGTCCGACTCGCTAAGCTCGTTGGGCAGTGTCGTCTGCCCCAACACTGCTTTCATGGCCTGCGGATTTTTGCGAAACTGTTTCAGCGCATGATTCGCTGCATCGGCCAGCTCTTTTAATGGCAGCTTGAGTTTACCAAGCCGATGCGCGTCGTTGTCGAAGCCGGATTCGCCGGGGATATCCGATGGCACAATGGTGGTGATCTTCGAAGGCTCAATCTGCCCGGTGATCGTATCCCGATAGGGCGCCTTAAGCGGGATCCCCAGCACGGCTTCCAGTGTGTTTTCAAACTCGTACCGCGTTAGCCGCCGTAATGGCGTGGGCCCGATGTGTCCCTGCCCCTCGCGCAGTACAAACGACTGGTGAAACCAATCGAGGATCGCTTTTTTCTCCGCGGCCTCCAGCGGCTTTTTATTTTCCGGCGGCATTGCGCCGCGAGCCACCATCTTCTCGAGCCGCACCCACAGTTGGGTGTGGTTGCCATAAGAAGCATTGGCCGGATCAAGCAGCGGCGTCAAATCAATGCCGGCTTTCGGCGTGTCTCGGTCATGGCACGACAGACAACGATCTTCGAACACTTCAGCAACCGCGGCAAATTCCGCAGCCTGCACGGCGTGTGCCATGCACATGATGAAAAATGCCGTGAAAAATTGGCGCACCGGGATCATCGGCTAGGGGCCCTTAGCCGCGGTAAGGGAAACGACGACTTTCTTACCGGCGGTCTCCTTGTATTGGCCAGTCAGGGTGACGACCTTGCCGACGTTGCGGTCAAAGCGAAGTCGGTGATTGTTCATGAACGGCACTTGAATACGCAGGTCGCTCTTATCGGACAGACGCAGCAGATAATATTCCTGCTCGCCCTCAATCTCGATGCGCAACAGGCCCTTGGCGGTGAGCGTTTTGCCGTCGGCCTTGGTGATCTTCCATGTGCCGTCATCCGGATTGGCGGGCGGAAAATTGGCCGGCTCGGTGATGCCCGGTAATAGCCCGGTGGAATCGCCAAGGCTCGTGGCTGAGGCGCCCATGAGTTTCGTCAGCGTCAGCAGCAGATTGGCGTAGGGCTGCGCCGTGGGATAACGCACGTGCCGGCCCAGCTTCACCTGTCCGCCTCCGCCGCCCGCAAGGATCAAAGGCAGGTCGGTCAGCGAATGATAATCGCCGTGTTTGATGCCCGAGCCCCAGAGAATCAGCGAGTTGTCGAACACCGTGCCGCTGCCGTCCGGCAACGTCTTGAGTTTCTCGATCAAATACCGCAACTGCGCCGTGTGCCACATGTTGATGCCGTCATACTTCGGCAGCACCTTCTTGTTGCGGACGTGGTGTGACACGTAATGAAATTCCGCATTCACGCCCATGAAATCGTAATGGATACGGCTGTTCGTATTGGCGAGCATGCACGAGGCAACGCGCGTGGAGTCGGTCCAGAACGCCAACGCAATCAGGTCCATCATCGCCTTGATACGTTCGCCGAGATTGCCCACCGCGAGGGTCGGATCGATCTGCGCCAGCTTCGGATCCGCGGCGGCCGCCTGACCGTTGGCCCGTGCCCGCTCGATGCTTTTCTCCACATCGCGCAAGGAATCAAAATACTGCTGCAACACCTGCTGATCCTG
>WTHG01000309.1 GCA_011523245.1 Verrucomicrobiales bacterium
TGTGGCTGGAGTGGAGTGCACGGAGCTCGGGCATCCTGGTTTCAATGATGAGTCGTTTGGCGCGCTCGATGCGCATGCGAGCTATTTGCTTAGCGATCCCATCCGAGGAAAACTGGTTGAAGCGGCGTTCGAGACTTCTACGGTTGAGGCCCACCGCGAGAGCTACGTCCTTCACCGTTAGGGGGCGGTAACTGTTTTCGGCGATAAACCGCAAGGCGTTGGAGATGAGGGGGTCTTCCGCCGCAAAAGAATCGGTGGACTGTCGCGGGACGAGCTTTTGGGGCTTAACTAATTCCGGGTTTGCCGGTGGACGTTTGCCTTTCATTAGGCGATCGAGTAAACCGGCCGCCCGGTAGCCGATTTCTTCAAATCCCATGTCGATGCTGGTTAGGGTGGGATAGGGCGAGTTGCAAATACTCGGCTCGTTGGAAGTGCCGATAATGGCGTAGTCATGAGGCACATCCAGCCCGACTGATCGGCAGGTATCCATCAGATAACGGCAGTACAGGTCGTTGCCGACAAAAATACCGATGGGCGGACGCCAGCTGGCCACCCACTTCAATAACCCAGATCGGAACTCATCCCATGCGTTAGCATTGCCATGCAGGCTCGTGCGCGCAAATCGATGGATGGAGCATTGAAAATCCTTGGGTTCGATCGTGTCATTGAAACCTTTGAATTGCCGTTTCGAATCAATTTCCCGGACATAGCCGAGATAGCCAAACCGGCGAAACCCACGGCTCATCAAATGCTCTGCTGCAATCCGGCCCGATTCCTCAAAATCAGCGTGCACACTGGGCACTTGGGTTGCCGGTGAATTAAGCCAAACATTAACCATCGGCACCTTCTTTCTCCCGGCGCTGGTAGCCATCGGTTTTGTGACGCGCGCGATCACACCGTCAAAGGGCTTTTCGTCTTTCTTTGACTTAAAGATGTGGTTCGAGCTTGGGGTGATCACGCAGTCCCAACCGGCCTCGGAGGCATAGTTCAAGCAACCGGCGTAGGTTTCCAAGTGCCGTTTATAGCCCCATTCCATCTCCAGCGCGATGGCTACCCGGGGCGGATTTGAGTGTGCTGGATTCATCTTGAGTGGAGTAATTTTGATTTGTCGCAAAAAGAAGAATAGAAAACGCAAAAAGAAGGCAAGAATGAATTGAGTGCATCAGGCTCATCCAACAAAATATCAGGGCTTTTGGTCGATGAATTTACAAGAAAATCGACCTCTACGAGGGTTTTCTCAGTAGGCAATTTAACATGAAACAAATCAATCAACTCAACTCAACCTTAATGGCAGTTTTTTTGACGGCTGCTTTCGCTTCGACTGTATTTGCTGAATTACCGGACCCCGACGGGAAACCGGCGGATCTGTCCAAGCCAGTGAAGGTGTTTATCATCATGGGCCAGTCCAACACCTTGGAAATGGGCCGGGTGGCGGGTGATCGGGAAGGTACGCTCGAAAATGCCGTGAAAAAGGAAAACCTTTATCCCTTCATGGTGGATGATGCCGGTAACTGGACCAAGCGCATGGATGTGCGCAATGTTCATACTATGGGTAGCGGGGGACCAGGCGGTGGTGTTAGGCGTAACGATTGGCTGACGGTTTCCGGTGGCAAGATTGGTATCGAGATTGGCATCGGTCATCACCTCGGCAATGCGCTGGACGAGCCGGTCCTGATTCTTAAGAGCTCCATCGGCAATCGCTCGCTCGGTTGGGATCTCCTGCCTCCGGGCAGTCCGCGCCATGAGGTGGAGACCACTGACCGGGCCGGCAAGAAAGTCACACTCGTCACTCCGGCCTTTAAGGACGAGGTGCGCCACCCCAGCTGGACTAAGGGCGAAGTGCCCGAGCCGCCCAAACACAACTGGCACGCCGGTTTGCAATACATCGGCGACGTAGCCCGGGCGAAGGCCGTCCTCAAGGATCTCGACAAGCATTACCCCGGTGGCAAGGGCTATGAGGTGGCCGGTTTTCTGTGGTGGCAAGGCGACAAGGACCGTTACAACGCAGCGCATGCAGCCATGTACGGTAAGAATCTGGTGCAACTTTTCAAAGCGCTCCGTGAGGAGTTCAACGCGCCCAAGGCCAAGATGGTCGTGGCTACCCTCGGCCAAACCGACAAAGAGAATGCAAAGGGGAATGAGAAGTTGATCATCGACGGTATGTTCGCCTTCGGCAAGGCGCACCAAGGTGAGGCGTCGGTAGTCTACACCCATCCACTCTCCATGGGCGGTGCCTCCAACAGCCACTATGGCGGCAACGCCAAGACCTACATGAACGTCGGCCTCGGCATGGGTAAGGCAATGGTTGATTTGATTAAATCCAAATAGTGAATGATGAAGAGTCTGCGCAGCTTATTCTCCGGTGGATGGATCGCTCTATTCGTGGGTGTGCCATCGTTGTTATCGGCCAACTCTAAAGCGGTCGGAGAGATTGCCCTAACTGAGGAGGGGCGACGCCTTGAGGCCCGGTACACCAAGGAGCTCGAGGGGCTGCGTTCGCAGTTGACTAAGAGGATCCCTTATGTGGCGGCCCCGACAACCGATGAGGCCCGGAAGCAGCAGTTCAATTTTCCGGATATCGAACTTGGGGGCGACAAAAAGGGCGGAGACCGGTCGCTGGACGAATTGTTGGATGGCGGAAAAAAACCGGCTCCGAAGGGATCGGGGCCGACGCAGCAAGAGAAGTTCGCGCCTTACCTGACCAACGATCGGCTGGACGGGTTGTTGGTGAAATATGTGGTGTTGCTGGATGCCACCCCGCGTGGCTTGGCGGAATTTGCCCAGCAAAATAAAGAACACGAGGCGCTGGTTGAGCGGTTGCTGGCGGACGCTCAACTGATGAAGCGGATGCTGGTGGCGGATGGCGCCAAGGCCAAGCGCGTTGGTCGAAGTGGCTATGGTCCGGCCCGTTACGGGGAGGCGATGAAAATCTATGCGGCAATCCGCAAGACCAGCAGCCGGTCCGCCGAAAGTGTGCTCGAGCGGTTGGCATTGGCCATTGCCTTGGAGCATGCCGTGCCCATGGTGCAGACCAATCCTAAGGCGGCCGAGAACGCCCCGGCGACCATCGATCCCATTAAGCGTTACCTGCATTATGAAAAGGCTTATCTCGCCGGCGAGTTGGATCCGACCTTTAAGAACCTGAGTGTGTGGAGCCTGCGCATGGTGGTGAATGGGGATGAGCCGGATGAGGTGCTGGCGTGGGGACGGCAAACTCTTCGGAATTTTCGGCCTGATCACATTTACGAATCCAACTTTGGTTGGCGTTACGTTGGTATCGTGAGTTCGGAGGTGAAGTACGGTTCGGGCGACGTGAAGTATGACCGGGACGAACTGCAGAAATACCAGAACATCATCATGAACGGCGGCATCTGCGGTCGCCGCGCCTTCTTTGGCCGGTTCATCTTGCGCTCGTTCGGTGTGCCGACCACGGCGCGGCCGAGCCGTGGCCATGGCGCGCTCGCCCGTTGGACGCCCGGCGGCTGGTGCGTCAACCTGGGGCCGGGCTGGGGATCGGGCTGGACTGCAACGCGCTACCATAAGGATGTAGATTTCCTCTCCAGCTCCAAGGCGCGTAATGATGAGGAAGCGTTTCTGATGGTGAAGCGGGCGCAATGGATCGGCGATGTATTCGGCGAGAAACGGATTCATGGGGATCATGATCCTTCACTGAGGTTTAACAGTCTGGTGCAGTTGAAGCCGAAGTTTTGGAACGGTATGGCCCTCCGGACTCAGCGAGAAATTATCACCAAGTTGAAGGTGGCCACCCTCGATGCCGTGGGTGCGGAACTCGGCGAATCCAACAAACCCACCATCGCGCAACAAGTGATCGCTTCCGCAGTTGATCCGAAGCACCAGCAAATCACTTACAGCAAAAACGGGGTCATCTCGATTCCCGGCGCGGCTTACACGCAAACTTCCGGAAGCCCGCGGGAAATCTTGGCCATGAAAAGCTTCGGCGGCGGCATGCAGATTTTTCTGCCGCGTTTCGCGCCGGAAGGGCTCACGATTATGCGCGGGGGCACGTGGAAGGGATCACCGGATGCGTGCACTTCCGGTAGCCGCATGCTTAGTGCCGGGTACGGCCGATACGAAAATTGGGGCCTGCGTGCGGCCATCACTCCGGCCCCGGGCAAGGTGCCGGCAAATGAGCTTCAGCTTGATCTCGGCGACGGGGTGACGATGGAGTTTATCTATGTGAAACCGGGCAAGTTTATGATGGGCGGTGAAAACGAAAAAGAGAGTCGTTTCGCCTGTGTGGAATTACCCAAACATAGCGTGGAACTCACTCAGGGATTTTACCTCGGCAAGTACGAGGTGACACAGGCCCAATATCAGGCCGCCATGGGCGCGAACCCGAGCCGGTCCACCAAGGGGGCGGATTGTCCGGTCGACAATGTTTCAGAACCGGACGCCCGCCAATTCTGCATCCGGCTTAGTGAGATCGCCAATGTGGAGGCCCGGCTTCCCTCCGAGGCGGAATGGGAATACGCCAGCCGCGCGGGGCGTTCCACTAAATGGTTCTTCGGTGATGATCCGTCCAAGATCGGGGATTACGCGTGGTTCAAGGACAACGCCGGTGCCAAGTCACATCCTGTGGGCCAAAAGAAACCGAACCCGTGGGGATTCCATGACATTTACGGCAACGTCAACGAGCGCATCTCCGATAAATATCACAAGGACTATTACGCCAACAGTCCCAAGACAGATCCGACCGGGCCTAGGCAGGCAACCAAGTCCCGCTTTGAATTCACGATATCGGCTCCGCAATCCGGCAAGTACACCTTGAGCGCTCAAGTGGTCACGGTGAATTACGACCAGTGGCTGAAGGTTGCGGCGAATGACGGGTCGGAAGTCGCCATGCCCCTGCCATTTACTGAAGGTAACTGGCAGGATTCGCAGCCCGTCGAGCTTACGTTGCAAAAGGGGGAAAACACCCTCCGATTCTGGCGCGACGCCCCGCCGCAGAAAGGCGTGGCGATCAAGAAGTTTACCCTGACTCCGCTGAAGTAGGCCCGGATAAACCATGAACCGGATTCGGATCGCCCTGATTCTGATGACCTTCGGGGTGATGGGGATGTTCGCCGCAGAAAAGGCGCGGAGCCCGGCTGACTGGAAGCTGGCCCCCGCCACCGTGGAGGCATTGCGCAAGCTGAAGCTTCCTGGAATCCGGCTCAACATCGACGAGCGATCCATCGACGTGAACGCGACGGTGTGCCTGCACAAGGGCCTGCTGGAATTGGTCGCCTGCACCAAGGGGACGAAGGAGCACGAATCGATTGTCGCCCTCGACGCCCGGCCGGTGCACATCCACACGGCGCTGTTGTTATTCGGAGCCCAACCGGGAACACCGGCTTCGCGAATGGTGCAGGATGCAGAAGGGGTGCGATGGATTCCCGTAAAACCGGCTGGTGATCGTGTGTACGTGTCATTGGTGTTTCCGAATGCCGGGGGGAAAATGCAGGAGCATCCCATTCAAAAATTTATCGCTTTTGCCCAACCCAAAAAAATCAACGGCCTGGCTCCGGCTAAAATCAAGCCCCGGAACTTTTCGCCCGACTATTTGTTCGCCGGCTCGCATCTGATAAAAAAAGGCACCGGCCCGAAGCGGTATCTTTGTGAACAGAGTGGAAATGTGATTTCCATTTCATCCTTTGGAGATGAATTACTTTGCCTGCCGGAAATTCATGGCCATGAAGACGATGGGCTGTTTTGGGAGGTGAATCCCGAGGGCTTGCCGGCAGTAGGCAAGCCGGTAATTCTGCGCCTGCGCCCGATCAAGAAACCCGTTAAACGATGAGTTCTTATTCCAATAGCCTTCTACTTTTACTGACGCTCGGCATCGGCCTGTTTGCGGCCGAGGAGCCGCCCGCTCCCGCTATCCAGCTCGGCGCGCCGTTCCGAGACAACGCTGTTCTCCAGCGCGGCATGAAGGTGCCGGTCTGGGGTTGGGGCGAGCCTGGTGCGAAGGTCACGGTGACGTTTGCGGGGCAGACGAAAACAGCGATGACGGGCAAGTCCGGCAAGTGGATGCTGGCCCTCGACCCGCTGAAGGCCAGCGCCGAACCTGCCGAATTGAAAGTGGCCGAGAGCACCGGCAAGCGCGTTACGCTGCGGAACGTGTTGGTGGGCGAGGTGTGGCTGGCTTCGGGGCAGTCCAACATGCAGTGGAAGGTGAACAAGAGTTCCACCATGAAACTGGCGCAAGCGTTCACCGAGGAAACCCAGGGCAAGCCCGTGCCCATCCGGGAGTTTGAAGTGACCAGCGTGATGGCGATGCTTCATCCCATCGAGCAGGCCGACGGCACTTGGAAGGACGGCAACTACGCCGATTACAGCGCCATTGCCTTCGCTTTCGCCCACAAGCTCCACAAGGAACTGGGTGTGCCCATCGGCATCCTGAACTGTTCGTTCAGCCAGACGGCCATTCAGGCCTGGGTGCCGCGCGAGGGATTCCGCGACGCCGAGGACGCCTACACGCAGGCCATCTACCGGAAGATTTTGGAGACCGACCCCGCCACGCCCGAGCACAAGGCGGCGTGGGCGCGCTTCTACGAAGGCATCGAGGCCACGCTCCGGGAGAATGCCGAGCGGGTGGCTGAAGGTAAGGCGCCCCAACCGATTTCCACCCGGACGCCCGGCAACCTTAGCGGCAACCGGGACGCTTCCTGGCTCTTCAACGGACGGCTCAATCCCGTCGTGCCCTTCGCCATCCGCGGCGGCATCTGGAACCAAGGCTACGCCAACATGGGCGAGGGCCTGCCGTATTACCACAACCTGCACAACCTCGTTCGGGGCTGGCGCCTGGTGTGGGGCAAGCCGGAGCTGCCCGTGTACTTCCATCAGTTCTATTGCCCGGGACAGAAAGGGGAGTGGAACCACAGCCCGCGCATCGGCGGGGTCGTGGACATGCGGCTCGGCACCTGGCTGGCCCGGGATATTCCTCATACCGGCATGGCCAGCCAAATCGATGTCACGGGCGGCATCCACTACTTCAGCAAGACCGTGCCCGGGCAACGCCTGGCCCTGCACGCGCTCAAGAACCAGTACGGGCAAAATGAAGTGGTGGCCGATGAGCCGTCCTTCAAGTCCTACGAAGTCCGGGGCGACCGCATCATCGTGAAGTTCGACCACGCTGAAGGTGGCTTGGTGGCCGGTACAACCGCCTACAACACTGACCGCCGACACAAGGACGCCACGGGCTTCGCGGATCCCAAGGTCATCCCCGATGGTGAAAATC
>WTHG01000488.1 GCA_011523245.1 Verrucomicrobiales bacterium
AGACCGCCCCGCTCGGCAAGATGGAGTTGTACAATCTGAAAGCCGACCGCGCCGAAACCCGCGACGTCGCCACCGCGGTCTTCAAGCGTTTGGCCGCCCAAATGAAACAAATTTACGCCAGCGTGCAAAAGGACACCCCCACCTGGCCCGCGTGGGAATTCGATCGCTACGAGGCCCAGCGCATCCAATGGCCCCCATACCGCGGCGCGAAAAAGGTGCCCTTGCGCAAACCACAGGTGCCTGGGGACTTTCGGAGAAACCCGCTCTTGAAGCGGCCGTGAATTATAAGGGCGGCGAGCGCCTATTTCGGCACGCGGTTGAGCGTGTAAAATGCCTCCGAATGCAGGAGCGGTTGGCCTTTTTTGTTGCGCACACCGTGGGCGTGGAGTTCGTACACGTAGCCCTCGCGCAGTTCGTCCACGGTGAGGTCGATGAACAGCCCCAGCGCGTCCAGTCCGCCAAATTTTACTGTGTGCGTTTTTACATCGACCGGTTCGCCGCCGTATTTGGATTGGTACGGATAGGTGTAGCTCTTGAGCGTGTAGCTCTCCGGCTTAATGGCGGTGCCGACATCGAGCATCTGCGTGAAGCTCAGGCGAAAGCCGTGTCGCGTGGCGGACATGCTTTTCATTTCAAACGGCACTTTGCCGGTCCATTGCAGACGCTGCAGGCCGTAGCTCTTGGTGCCGAGCGAATTCCAGCCGCGATTGCTTTGGCCGATGTACATGGAGCCATCCGCGCCCCATTGCAGACGCAAGGCGGCGCAGTCGAGCCCGTCACGAAACCGAAAGCATGCACCTTGATATTCGCCATCGACTTTCTCCAGAAACACGCGCGACACAAACGACATCGTAAACTCGCCGCAAAACAATTGCCCGGCGAACGGACCAAACTTGCCCTTTGTGCTGTCCGCCAGAATATCAGTAGTGCTCATGCCCATCTTGCGATAGGGAAACCACACGGCGGGGAGTTGGTAGGCAGGGATTCGCCGGGCGGCTTCGGCTACGGTTAGGTTTTTGGGCAGCGGTTGCTTCACCTGAAAGGTGGCGTCCGGCAGCTTCGTAAATTGCAGCGCATCGGCGTGGCCATGAAACGCCCCGCGCTTCACGTGCATGAGCGGGCAGGTGGCATACCAGTTGCCCTGTTGATCTGTGGCAAACACGTCGCCGGCGAGATTGGTGCCGATGCCCGAGGGCGAGCGGAATCCACCGGATACTGGCGCCCACGTACCGTCCGGCTTCACCCGCAGGCTCCAGCCGCGCCAGCGGTTGTTGGGGTTCGGCCCTTTGCCGATGGAGCAGTTGAGGGCTACCCACATATTGCCTGCGCCATCCACCGCGGGGCCGTAGGCGTACTCATGATAGTTGCCTGTCACCCCCCAGCCCTTGGCGTGCGTGAGGTATTCGTCCGCGCGTCCGTCATCGTCGGTATCGCGCAGGCGCGTCAGTTCACTGCGTTGTACGGTGTACAGGTCGCCCTGATAAAACGCCAGCCCGAGTGGTTCGTGCAGCCCAGTCGCGAATGGTTTGTAGACTGGTTTGCCAGTTGAGAGCTTTTCGGCGATCCAGATCTCCCCCTTGCGGATCGCAATCGCCATCCGGTCGCCGGGCAATGCCGCCATGCCGCTCACCTCCAGCTTCAGGTCTTTTGGGAAAGGGATGGTGGTGAGTTTGTAAAAATCTTTCTCGGCAGCGAAACCATGGAAACACAGAAACACCGAGAGCATAGAGAATGCCATTTTTACAAATCTCTGTATCTGTGTGGTGAAAAAACGAGCTACCATTGCAGTTCCATTTCCAAAACAGTTTTGCCGTTTGCTCTCAATCTAACGGGCGCAATGAGTTCGGCCGAGTCGCCAATGCGCCGCACACGCGCGGTGGGGGTGATAATGGTGAAGCCTTCATCGGCCATCCACACGCCGCGTTCGCGGGTGAGGAATTCTTTGGCCGTGGCGAGCCGTACCCAAAGTATTTCTTGGCCGGGGCCGAAGGTCATCACGCGTTGGAGTCCTTTATTCTTCGGCGCGAGCGTGTCGGTGATTTCCGTTTTTCCGTGGCGATAAAGCAAGGTCGGCGAGCCAGTCTTGGCGAGGCGGTATCCGCGAAAATCCAATCCGTCCTTGGGCCATGGTGCATTGTCCTTCAAAGCGGCCGAAACGGCGGGGCCAGAGGCGAGTTTGATGACATTCGTACCGAGCGGTTCGGCTAGTGGCGTGAAGCGATCGTCCCAGGTACTTTCGGCATCGAGGAATTTCCCGCGCCACAGGGTCGTCCAGCCGACGGTCTCTGAATCAAACGCCGCATGCACGCCGGCCGGAAAGCCGATGGCAATTGCGTGTGTGCCGGCGCCTTCCATAAAAGTGCGAAACACAATCGGTCGATCGGTTGGCCTCAGCTCGAAACCGCCTTTCTTTTCCAGACCCTCCGGCAGGCGCGTTTGGTCCAGTTCATTCAGGTACACCCAGAGGCTGTCGATTTGGCGCTCTGTGTTGCGGCCAAAGATCGGGCTCACCGCCTTGCCGCCGGGCCAGAAAGAGGGCATGCGCGTGCCGGGCCGGAAGGCGGCGGGGTTGATCAGATAATCACGAAACCACTCGGGCCGCAAACGGCCGGGCGCGGAGGCGAGGTCGAGCGCCTGAATGCCAAGCGATTTGTGGCCGCCAAGCTGATGGCAGGTGATGCAGTTGAGGCCTTTGGTGCCCACCAGCTCGCGACCGTAGCGGTTGCGGCCGACCTTGTTTTCGTTGCCGTCGCGCGGGGTGGGTTTGACGTTGGCACGTGCATCGGCGGTGGCCAATTGCGGGGCAAGAAACTTTGCGTGCGCTTCCCCAAAATCCGGCATGCGCGTGCTCATGTACGGTCGGATGGCTGCGTCGCCGCGTAACACTTGGCGCAGCGCCGACTCCGTGAGCTTGGCCCCCACGCCGGTGAGCAATGGCGGCAACCGGCCTTCGTCGCCGAGGTCGTTGCCGGTGGTCAGGAACAATTTGTCGCGGGTGGCATCCGGACCGCCGAGAGCCTCGCGCGTGTGGCAGGCGGTACAGTTCAGCTGACGCATGCGATGATGGGCGCGGTCGCGGGCCGTCCATGGCTTGGGTTTGGCCTGCAACGCAGCGGTAATGGCGGTGCGCTGGGCGGCGCTCAGGTGAAAATGCGGTGCGCGAGCGGAGGGCTTCGGAGCGAGGCAACCGCCCTTGAGGCCGAGGTCATCCAGCGATATGGCGACAGCCCGTTGCACCTTGAGCTTGGGCGTGTCGTGGCAATTGGCGCAATTGAGTCGCGAAAATAGTTTGGCTCCTTCGCGCTGTTGCTTAAGGGCGAGCGGACCGCGGTTGAGGCCGTGGAGATCCAGCGGTTTCACACGGCCGCGCAAGTACACGGCCAAGTGCGCGGCCTCCTGTTCGCTCATCGGTGTGCGCGGCATGCGGCCGGCCGGCCGACTGTGCAGTGGGTCCCGCAGAAACTTAACGAGGTTCGCGTGCGAATATTTGCTGCTCAATTGGCCAAGGGAAATATCGCGACCGTTATCTTTTCCATCAGGCGAATGGCACTGGGCACAGCCGAGGGTTTGATAGAGTTTTTTGCCTTCTGCGCCATTGCCAATCATGGCGGCTTCCGGACCGGTCGCGGGCGAAATCGTCATTAAATAATGCCGCAGCGCCTCGACCGCCTCGTTCTTGGCATCCTTGTCCAATCCGTGGAGCAGATCGGGCATGGTGGTGCCGGGCTTGAGTTTCTGGGGATCAAGCAGCCAATGCCGCAACCAACCGGCTGAGGCGGGATTGTGCGTGTTGAAGAGCGTAGGGCCGGCGTGGGCTTGAAACCGATGCGCGTTCTGAGCGTCGACGGTATGACAGGCCACGCAGTTGAGTTCGTTGATAAGCACTTCGCCAGCGGCAATTTGCTGCGCCGGTGTGTCGCGAGGGAAACGATCAAAACCCGGTACCACCGGCTGCGCCGCCGCAATTAGCGGGAAGCACAGGCAGAGGATGACACTCGCGCGAATCACGATTGCGCGTCGCGGGCTTCATCGAGGAGTTTCATCCACGGGCCCATGTAATGGCCGTGATCCCAGAAGGTGCGCCCGCTGATGAGGTTGCCGTCGATCACGCAGGGTTCATCGACAAAGGTGCCACCACAGATTTCGAGATCAAACTTTGCCTTGGGTACGGTGGCCATACGTCGGCCCTTCACGCAATCGGCGCGCGCGGGAATTTCCACGCCGTGACAGACGCTGGCGATGGGGGCGTTTTTATCAAAAAAGTAGCGCGTGATGCGGAGCAAGTCTTCGTCCTCGCGAATGTATTCCGGTGCGCGGCCACCGCTGAAGAAGATGCCGAGGTATTCTTCGGGATTGATGTCAGCGAAGGCGATGTCCGCGTCCATCGTGTAGCCCTCCCATTCTTTAGTGATGGTCCAGCCCGGTTTGTTTTGGTGCATCACCATCTGGTACGTGCGCTTTTCCGGCGCGGCAATGACGGGCTCGTAGCCGCCCTCAATCAGGCGGAAGTAAGGATACATCGTGTCCACCGTCTCAGCAGCATCGCCGATGATGATCAGGACTTTGGGTTTGGTTTGGCTCATTGGGAAAGGCTAGCGGGAGTTGGGAAGGCGTTGCAAATGGATTCCGTTGAGGCGCATGAATTCGCCGGAACCGGCATGGTGGATGGTGGCTTTAAATGTGGTCTTACCGGCGGGTAGATTTAGAGCGCCAGCGGGAAATTGACTGAACTGCTCGGCGGTCACGGTGGCGCGCACTTTGTGGTCTAGCGACTGGGATTTGGCGCTCAGCCGAAGTGTGCCGCCGGCCAGAAGAGGGGCGCAGCCGTAATGGAGAGTGACGGCATAGCGGCCGGCTTGAGCCACTTCCAGTTGCCAAACGGCTTGTTCGCCTTTGGTTTTCCAGCTGTCGATGGTGTCCCAATCGTAGCCGTCGAAAGTGTAGTTGATATGAGGGCCCGTCCATGTAGCCCAGCTGGGCTGGAGTTCAACGGGCCGCATGTCGTGACCAACAGGTATGGGCACGGGCCGATAGGTTTGACCAGCGGTGACTTCACTAAACCAATCAGTGAATGCCTTGCGCAAACGGCGGGCTTCGACCGGGTGTTGGCCGGCGATATTTTTTGTTTCGCCGGGATCAGCTTGGAGATCATACAACTGCCACTTGGTTGGATCCGGCTTAGTTTTCGTGAAGAGTCCGATAAGTTTCCAGCGTTGATCGCTCACACTCCAGCGTTTGTCTGGATTTGGCGTGTAGCGATCCCAGGTGTGGTATACGTAGGGTTGATGCTGCTTGCCCCGGCCGGTTTTTAGGAGAGAGGCGAAACTCTTGCCATCCAGTTGACGATCATTGGGCAACGGGGCTTCGGCAAGCTCACAAAATGTGGGTAGTAAATCTACGTGAGATGTTTGGGCCTCCACCTTGCTACCGGCGGGGATGGTGCCGGGCCAACGCGCATAGAATGGCGACCGGACGCCGCCTTCATGAACGCCGGCTTTGTTGCCGCGCAGCCCGCCTTTCCAAAATTTGCTCACGCCACCATTGTCGCTCATGAAGATAACCAGTGTGTCGCGCTCAATGCCAAGGGTTTTCAGATGCGCGAGCAGGCGGCCGATATTTTGATCTACCCGCTCAATCAGTGCGTAAATGCGCGCCTCGCGGATCGGCATATTTTTTGCGAGATATTTGGTGAGCAGTTTATCACCCTCGGGCTGGCCGTAATGTGAGGTGTCAAGCACCCACGGGGAATGGGGGGCATTGAACATCAACGTGCAGAGAAACGGTTGATCGGTTTGTTTGTGCGTGGCGGAGATGAAATCCATTGCGGCATCGGTGAACAATTCGGATACATAACCCCGCGTCTTCACCGGGTGGCCGTTGTGGACGAGTTGATCGGCGAATTCGTAGCGTTCGATGTGCCCGTGGTAATGTCCGAGAAATTCATCGAACCCGCGCTGTTGAGGCTGGTATCCGTGATACTTTCCCAAATGCCATTTGCCGAACAGGCCCGTGCGATAGTTGGCGCGTTTGAGAAGTTGGGCGACAGTGATCTCGTTTTTGCCAAGTGTGTCGCCCCCGAAGCGGGTGTTGTACAAACCAGTGCGGAGATAATAGCGGCCGGTCATGACGCCGGCCCTTGTCGGTGCGCATACCGGTGCGGCATAAAAACGTGTGAACTGCACACCCTCGCGCGCAATACGATCCATGTGCGGTGTGGAGATGTGGGGATTGCCAGAGATGCCGGTGTCCCAGTAGCCCTGATCATCAGTCATTATTAGCACGATATTGGGCGGGGCGGCCAGCAGCGGGAGGAGACCGGCAAGGAACGCAAAAAAAAGGGGACGTATCATGATCGGGAGAGGGTTAATGATTGGGGTTCCACCAAGCGTCCAGTTGTTGTTTTAAACGCCGGGCGATGGGTTGGTGGGCGGGTTCTTGAAACAAATTCGTTTGCTCGCCGGGGTCAAGTTTCAGGTTAAATAGGCTTGGAGATTTGAGGTAGTTGCCCCAAGGCGCCTTCCCATGCGGTACAATGAGTTTGTGTTGGCCCTGTCGGATCCATCGATAAGCCACATCGCGCGCAGGGTTTCTCAGAGTGCTAGCGTCGCCGGGGTAAATGGCTCCCTGCACGGTTCGGTTGGTATGGGCTTTGCGCGCGGTGGCATCGAGTAGGTTGATTCCCGGTAATGGTTCGGCACGGGAAGCTTGGCCGGTTAGATACAGGAGCGTGGAGACAATATCGACACTGCTGCAGAGGAGATCATGACGGGCCGGGGTGATGCGATTGGTCCAGCGAAAAAGAATTGGCGTCCGCAGCCCATCCTCAAACGGGGATCGTTTGCTTTGCTTGGTGTGATGGAAAAAGTTTTTGACTGAGGTATGCCGGCGCTTGCTGGGCGTCCAGCCGTTGTCGACGACAAACACGAATAAAGTGTTTTCAATCAGCCCTTTCCTTTCGATATACCCCACCAGCTCTCCAACCGTGTCATCGAACTGGCTGATGGCGGCGTAATACGGAACAAAATGTGCGGGTACATCGGGCTTGTTGCGGTAGCGATCAAAATATTTTTGGGGTGAATCATGGGGTTGATGGGGAAGGTACGGGGCGTACCAAACGAAGAAAGGACGCTTGCCCGCGTGGGTATCCACAAAATCAAAAATCGGCTGCATGGTTTCCCGGCCAATTTTTAATCCCCAATCGCCATTGCCGTGAGCGGCCAATACTCCGTTGG
>WTHG01000031.1 GCA_011523245.1 Verrucomicrobiales bacterium
GACCGGGAACGCTCTGGTAATTGTTTTTTAATCTCGCGGGCCACCTCCTTGAGAACGCGGGCCGAACTACTCACCAACCAGCAGCGTTCGTGACCGGAACCATGTTCGGCCTGTGCCAAGATATCCGCCGCGGCAAAGGCCGGATTGGCGGATTCATCCGCCAGCACTAATAACTCACTCGGGCCGGGCAACAGATCAATCGACACATGCCCGACCAGCAGGCGCTTGGCTGCCACAACGTAGGCATTACCGGGGCCAAAAATTTTCTGCACCGGCGCAATGGTCTTCGTGCCGTGAGCCATCGCGGCAATTGCGTGCGCACCGCCCACCCGATACACCTCGGTTGCCCCGGCCATTTTGGTCGCGTGTAATAAGCCGGGGTTCACCGAGCCATCCTTACCGCAGGGCGTACACACTACTATCTCTCGACACTTAGCCACCTTGGCCAAGGTTACGGTCATTAGCGCCGTACTCATCAGCGGCGCTGTGCCACCCGGGATGTACACGCCCACGCGCCCGAACGGATCGAACTTTTCCCCCACCTTCGCGCCCTGTGCATTACGGCCGCTCCAGCCTTTGCGCAGGCCGTGTTTATGAAACTGGCTGATGTTCCGATGGGCAAACCGAATGGCGCGCTTCAGCTTGGTGTTGACTCCCTGCTCTGCCGCGGCCAGTTCGCTCTCGCTCACGCGCAGTGTCTTGGTTGTGAGCTTGGCGCCGTCAAATTTCTTGGCGAATTCAATCAACGCCGCATCGCCTTTGGCGGCCACCCATTCTACAATCACACGCGCGCCAGCCTCGATTTTCGGATCAAACAAACTCGAGGCCGTGCACAGGCAGTCGAGCTTGCGGGCGTAACTGGCATCGGTATGTCGGACCGTGTTCATCGGGCACACAGTGAAGCAGATACACGGGCAAAAGTCAAAAGACACCCTTTGCCATTGACCATCCGATGCTCCCCGTTACCCTGCACGAAACCATGAGTACAGATCCTGTTAAATCCTTTGAAGTCGATTCGTTGCCGGTACACGTGTTTGCTGACCAGGATGATATGGCCGCGGCGGCGGCGGCTGAAGTAAATACTTATCTTTGTGGCGTGATTGCCGAGCAAGGCAGCGCCGCGGCAATTTTGGCGACCGGCAATTCGCAGATCCAATTTCTCAAAAAGCTCGTCGCCATCGGCGAGGTGGACTGGAGCAAGGTGACGCTGTTTCACATGGACGAATACCTCGGCATCGACGGCGATCATTCGGCCAGTTTCCGGCGCTACATGCGCGAGCGCGTGGAGGAGACGGTGAATCCCGCGGCGTTCCATTATCTGGAAGGCGATGCATTGGAGCCGATCAAGGAATGTCGCCGCTACGCCGATCTGCTCTCTGCACAGCCGATTGATCTCTGCTGCCTTGGTGTTGGCGAGAATGGCCACATCGCTTTTAACGACCCACCCGTAGCCGACCTGAATGATCCGGAGATGGTGAAGATCGTGCAACTGGACGATGCCTGCCGCCAACAACAGCACGGCGAAGGACATTTCCCGACATTCGATTCCGTGCCGCAATACGCTCTCACTCTCACGGTACCGGCCTTGTGTCAGGCCAAGAAAATGGTCTGCCTTTGCCCCGAGACACGCAAGGCACAGGCCACCAAGGATGCCCTGCAAGGGCCCGTCAGCACTGCCTGCCCCGCCTCACACCTGCGTACGCAACCGCAGTGCGTGATGTACTTGGATACAGATTCGGCGAGCTTGCTTTAAGACCGCACTTCCGCGATCAGCTTCTCCAAGCGCCGGCCATACTCGACGTAATTCTCCGCCATAGCCTCTTCAGGCGCGGGGCCGCCATCGGTGTCGTGGAACACTACGGTCATGTGCGGCTCGATGGAAATGCCGGCATCGTAGCCGCGCTCAAAGGCGTCCTTGAGAATATCGCGCACGCGCCCGTCGCCTTCGCCGGGGAAATGATATTCCTCACCGTCCTCAGTTTTTACCGCGTCCTTGATGTGAATGTGCGCAGTGTGATCGCGCATGTGCTCCCAGAATTCCCACGGACACTGCATGCCCCACGGCTGATCACCGCGACGGTCGGCATTGAAAATCGGGTTGGCAGTATCAAACACCCATTTGAGGCCGGGCACCTTCTCGAGCAACTCTTCCGCATGTTGCCAGCTCATGCCGCCGTGGTTCATGCAGTTTTCATGCACCGGCTGCAAACCGGCATCGAGAAAGCGCTGCGTTACCTCGCCCACGCGCTCGAAAACCTCCGGCGGGGTCACTGCGCAGTCATCCGTGGGCTTGAAGGACATGATCCGCACAAACTGCGTGCCCAACCGTTTCATCCGCGGGATGGCTCGCTCCACCTCGGCCAGCGTTACGTCAAAGGGCGTTTCCACCGTCTTTTGCCAATTGCAGATCGTCGAGCCGAGCGCGTACACGCCCACGCCGGAGTCCTCCAGCTTGCCGGCTACGATGTCAAACGCCGCTTCCGGAATATCGTGCAGCGGTCCCTTATCGAAACCCTCCACCTGCACTGCGCGCATCTCGATCCATTTCCAACCGAGTTGTTGTGTCACGGCGATCTGGCCGTCAATTGAAACGGCCCCTTCATCGGCTATACCCATTAATTCCATAATCGTTCCTATAATTTATTTGCGGAAACTGGCAGCGAAATCTTCGCTGCTGATTTCCACCACTTGCTTTTCATGTGTGGAATTGGCGATCAGCTCGTTGAGCTTCGCTTCCCAAGCGGCCCCGTCCATCGGTAAATCCACGGTCTCATTCAGCAGGCCGGAATACACCATCACATTGGCCAGCTCCACTGAACCGAGTCCTTCTTCACCGGGCGCGATGAGTTCCTCGCCGTCGAGAATGGCATTCACAAAATTCGTCATCAATGTCGCGTGCGCCGCCTCTGCGCCGGGAATGGGAATCTCCTCCACGGTGGTTTCCGGCTTCTGAAAACCGATCTTGGAAGTCTTGCACCATTCATCCGATGGCACCGCGTTGCGGGTAAGCGTGAGCGTGTCGTTTTCCAGAATCAACCGGCCCTTGGTGCCGGCAATCTCAAACCGGTTGCTGCCGGGCGTCTCTCCGCTGGAAGTAATGAATGCGCCGGTCGCACCATTGGCAAACTCCATGTAGCACGTCACATCATCCTCCACCTCGATGTCGTGCCATTGGCCGATTCCCACGTGACTGCGCACCTTGCTGGGCATGCCGGTGATCCATTGCATCGCGTCGAGCTGATGCAGGCATTGATTGAGCAACACACCGCCGCCCTCGCCCTTCCACGTGGCGCGCCAACCGCCACTCTGGAAATACGCCTCGCTGCGGAACCAATCGGTCATGACCCACAGCACACGCACCAGATCGCCCAGTTCACCGCCCTGCACCAGTTCACGGATCTTTTGGTATCGCGGCTCCACGCGCAGCTGAAACATGGCACCAAACTTCAGCTCGGGTCTTGCGGCCGCCGCGGCAATTAATCGTTCCGCATCCGCTTTATGCGCCGAGATCGGTTTTTCCACCATGATGTGCAGGCCCGCCTCCAACGCCGCAATACCGAGGCTCGTGTGCTGATAATGCGGCGTGGCAATCAGCAACGCGTCAATCGCCCCGCTGGCAATCATCTCCTCGCCACTGCCAAACACCTGCACGCCCTTTTCCTTATACTCGTCCAGCTTATGCGGTGAAGTGCTGCCCACCGCGGCCAGTTCGCCGCGCGCCACTTTGCCGTCGAGCAAATCGTTTGCATGGAACCGCCCCATGTTGCCCATGCCAATAATGCCAATGCGTACCTTGTCCATGATGTAAATCGGTGCGCGCACTATCGGGGGGGACTGATCAATTATCAATTATCAAATATCAGGCTCCAGTCCTTGAACCTTGAAAAATGACCGTTGAAATTTACCCTTTCCCCATGACTGCCCTGCGTCTGCTCCTTGCGATCCTGCTGCTCACCCTTCCGCTTTCGGCCGCCACGTGGAAAGCCGGCACGGCCAAGGTGGATATTACACCGAAGAAGCCCATCTGGATGGCCGGATATGGCGGGCGCTCGAAGGAAAGCGAAGGGGTATTGCACCCGCTTTGGGCCAAAGCGCTGGCGCTTGAAGATGCCAACGGTAAAGGCGCGGTGATCATTGCCACCGATACCCTCGGCATGACCGCCGGCATTTATGCCACCCTTAAGGCGCGGCTGAAAAAGGAGTTCAAACTGGACGCCGACCAAATCATGCTCAACGCCTCACACACGCATACCGGACCGGTTTTGCGGGGAGGTTTGTACGATATCTATCCACTGAATGCCGAGCGCATCAAGCGCATCGAGGAATACTCCGCGCGATTGGAAAACGAGATTGTGCGCATCACCGGTGAGGCCCTCAAAAATCTCGAGCCCGCAACGATCAAGCACGGTATTGGTATTAGCCGCTTCGGCGTCAATCGCCGCGAAAATCGCGAAGCCCAAATCCCTCAACTCCGAGCCGAAGGCGCCATGTTGAAAGGCCCCTACGACCACGATGTACCCGTGCTGGCCGTCTACCAAGGACTCAAACTCAAGGCCGTTGTCTTCGGCTACGCCTGCCATAGCACCGTACTCAGTTTTTATCAGTTCAGCGGCGATTACTCCGGCTTTTCCCAGATCGCCCTTAAGAAGAGTCACCCCGGCGCGCTGGCCCTGTTCAGCCCCGGCTGCGGCGCGGACATCAATCCCCTACCCCGCCGACAAGTTTTCCAAGCCGAACGCTACGGCAACATGTTGGCCGCCGCTGTTGAGGAAGTGTTGTTGCAAAAAATGGAAACGCTCCATCCCACTCTCACCACGCGCCTGCAAACTGTCCCACTCGAATACGGGGCATTACCCACAGACGAAGCCCTTGCCTCTGCGGCGAAAAACACGAAGAGCTATCGCGGCCGTTGGGCCAGCCGCATGATCGAGCTCAAGACCACTGGTAATCTCCCCAAAACCTACCCCTACCCCATGCAATGCTGGCGCGTGGGCAACCTGCTTTGGCTCAGCATGGGCGGCGAAGTGGTCGTCGATTATTCGCTGCAATTCAAAAAACAATTCGGCGCCCGCACCTGGGTCACCAGCTACGCCAACGACGTGATGGCTTACATCCCCACCTTCCGCGTCCTGCAGGAAGGCGGCTACGAAGGGCACACCTCCATGGCCGTATACGGTCTTCCCGCGGATCGCTGGAAACCCAACGTGGAAGAGCTCGTCAACGCCGCCGCCAAAAAGCTGGTTGAAGAAACCGAAGTCAAAGGCGAATGAGCGAGCCGGCACCGTCACCCTCTCACAACTGGAAACGCATCGGCTTCATCGCCGGTGGCGTAGTGCTTTTGATCGTCATCGGATTTTGGCTCTGGCTTCCGGCCAACGGCCTGCCGGCCGCCGGCAAGTTCCTGCGCTGGAAATTTGATGACGTTCAACACCGCACCCCAGCCCAAGTCGCCGATCAATTGGAAAGCAACAACACCGTGTTTTGGGACATCCGACGCGCTGACGAGTTTAGCGTCAGCCATCTCCCCAATGCCCGCCATGTGCCACCGGAAACCCCCGATGCCGAACTGCAACAGCTCCTTCCCGACGCTAACCAAACTATCATCGTCTACTGCGCCGTCGGCTATCGCAGCGCCCAAATGGCCCGACGCCTGCAGGCGTTGGGGCACACAAATATTTTCAACCTCGAAGGCGCCATCTTCGCCTGGGCCCAAGCCGGCCTCCCTCTCGAAGGCGGTGACACCGTGCATCCCTACAACGCCATGGGCCGCCGGATGTTGCGGAATGATCTGGAAGCCAAATAAGGCGCGCTGGCTAAAGTACCCACCACCAAGTTAATGCCGGCCCGATCACCAGTGCAGGCAGGTAATTTGCCAAGGGTACTTTTTGAATTTCCAAGATCACCAGCACGATCGTCAACACCAGCATGCCGCCGGTGAGATTGAAAATGGCGAGCATCATCGGTTCTTCCCGCATAAAGACCAGATACGAAGCAAGCATGGTGACGGTGCCTTGATATGCCAGCAACGGCACGGCCGAAAGCAGCACGCCGGCGCCGAAGCGCGGGGCAAAGCAAAGGGTGGCAATGCCGTCCATGACAGATTTGACAATCAGGATGGTCGGCACATTGCCGAGTCCGTCCTCCACACAACCGAGCAGTGACATTGGCCCAACCGTGAACAGCACCGTGCAGGTCACAAACCCGTCGCTAAACCGGCTATCTTCATCGTCGGTTTTGGTCAAACGCCGCTTAGCTTCCTGTCCCAGTTGATCCAACCGTTCCTGCAGCTTCAGCTTGGTACCGATTAGGTTGCCAAATGAAATGGCCAGGAGTGCGATGAAGCCGAGCAGGAGAAACATCCAGAAACCATCCGAGCCCTTCCATCCACCATATAGACCCTGCGCCATCATATAGCCGCCCGCAATCACCGTCAGCCCGGCTAGGTATCGCCGAATGCGTCGCTGGGTATCTTCTGGAATTTGCCGACTCAGGCGAAGCCCCACTACGCCGCCGATGAGGATGCAGACGACGTTGAATAAGGTCCCCAGCGGCAGCCAAGGAATCTGGAGCCACTCGTTCATGAACGGAGGGCTTCAGCCACCGTTGTGCCCAAGGCTTCAGGCTCTCGCAGGGCACCCGTCTGTTCGGTGCGTTGCACCCCTGCGCCGAGAAATGACACGGCCTGCATGCGCAGCTGGGTATCCTCAACCACCGCATGCGCCCCGACCGGTGACTGGCAACCACCGCCCATGCCGCGCAGAAACGCTCGCTCGGCAGTCACAGCAGCGAAGGTATTGAAATGATTCAGCCGCTCAATGATTTTGACAATGCGTCCGTCATCCTCGCGTACTTCGATTCCGATGGCCGCCTGCCCCACGCACGGAAGCATCAAATCCGTATCCAATGCCACGGCACGAATGCCCTCGGGCACAGCGTCGCCTTCGAGGTTGCCCTCGGCGTTGATGGAAAAATGCAGACGATTCAAGCCAGCGGCCGCCAGAATGGTGCCGGCCAGTTCATCATTTTCGGCCAGCTTCTCCAACCGAGTCGGCACGTTTCCTCGGATTTCCTCCAACTGAAGATCCGGCCGCGCGGCCGCCAAATGTGCCTGCCGTCGCGTACTGCTGGTCGCCACTCGTGCGCCCTCGGCCAATTGCGGAATCGGCCCGGCGTGACCGGCGTCGGTTTTGTAAATCAACACATCCCGCACA
>WTHG01000288.1 GCA_011523245.1 Verrucomicrobiales bacterium
CCATAGGCCATAAATAAAACCGATTAATGCCAGTCCAATGATCATCTGGATACTCAGTGATAATGCCTGATCAATTTCAGTTTGTTAACTAAAAACAAAGTTGTTTTTGGCTCTCAATGCAGACTGATTTGGCATTCGGCAGATTCCAGTTTTTGCTGGAACGATTGAGCTCGGGTTTCTGGGAGATTCTCCGCAATGGTCTGCGGAGCATGTTTCAGCATTTCATAAATATCGAATGTACTCAAATCGGGCCTGAGCTCAGCGATGATTTTCTTGATCCGATAAAAGTTCGGGCCCGAATTGTTTAGCGTGAGCGTATACCCTGTATTTTTGGGGATATCAGTTGGTTTGGAGGGAATTGCTTCCCCAATTTCCTCAGCCTCTGGAAAAGGGAGGGGGTTGAGGGGCTCGGGGATGGATGCCGTTTCAGTGTATCCGCACTCCCAGCAGCGCATTTCGCCATTCCATTCGCGCATGAAGCCATCGCAGGAAGGGCAACTGGCTTCATTTTCATTTAGGAAAGATTCTAATGTTGGCGGGACTGCAGCTTCCGATAATTGGTTGATTACTTTGGTTTTGCCTCCATCCATCATCGATTGAATTTTTTCGCCAATGCTTTGGCCGGCCCATCGAAAGAAGAGGATCGGGGCAACTAAGCCCATTACAATGATCGTGGCTTCTTTATTCCCGTTTTCGACTAAGGCTCCCGCGACGATTAGTCCGCAGATGAAACCCACGGTGGACCCAATAAAGGTAAAAACTCTCTCGATAATAGGCTTTTTGTCAGAATCATCCATTCTATGGATAGGGTTCTCTATTTAATCTCCACGGTGCACCCAGCATCCTCCAGTCGTTTCTTGAACTGAGCAGCTGCATCCGGGGCCAGATTATCCGCGATGGTGTTCGGGAAATCACGCATCAATTGATAGGTATCGAATGTGCCCAATTCCGGCCGGATTTCTTGGATGATTTTAGTAGCATCATACGTGCCGAGGCCGCAGCTGGTGATGATGAGAGAGACCTGCCCGGAAGTATCCGGTGCCGGTTCCTCTGCGACCGGTTGGGCCTCGTGCGGGGTGGCTGGTTCCTGCCCCGGAGTTTTTTCAAAGAGCGCTTCGGGATTGCCAATACGGGTGCGTTTGAGCGTGATGTACTGGAAGGTCGGGGAGACGCGGACGCGGACAAAATCGCCCTTGTCATCCACCACGCCGGAGATGATTTTGAATTCCTTCTGCACCCCCTGCCAGTTGGTGTAGTGGATGATGGATGTATCCGAGGTAGTAGTTTGAACCGGTAGCGGTTCCTTGGGCAACTGCGCCGGAGCCGCCACGCCCTTGAGGATGCGCGTCTTTGAACGGTTCAGTGAAATGCGCTTAAAGGTAGGTGCCACCCGTACGGAAAAGTGATTACCTTTTCTCCTGATGGATTTTGGGTCGCCGATAAATTGTTTCAGGTCACCTTCGAAATTGAGATACTCAATGACAATTGTTGAATCGGCAGTCGGTGCCTTATAACCTTTTTTATCTTTGCCGTTGGAGGAATTCTCCTTACTGGTTTTTTCGGATTCAGAGGCTACAGACGTGGTTTCGGTCAGACCGGTCTTTTCGCGCTCGGGTTTTTTTCTTTCTACCTTTATGGGCTGCGTGGGGGTTCGAGTTGCCGGTGTTTGGTTTGAGCTATCACTGACAAACTTCTTAATTAAATCATCAAATAATCCCATAATAATGCCTTTTTATTTTGATCACGCAACAGCAAAGGCGACTTAGGTCTTGGACCGACTCCGATCTGGAGTCGTTCCATCGTCTCCAGATCGGAGTCGGTGGATGCCCTCAATGCCATGGGCCTAAACACGGGTTTGCATTTAATTCCCATGCTTAACGCATGGGGCTTCCACCGTCCCATGCGTTAAGCATGGGAACGATGTCACTAATGCCGGTTAACACTTTAGGCGCTCTCCCTCACGAGTGTTGTGTGCCTGTGCTTCCCGGTATGGAGGGAATCGAGCCCGGTATGTTTCCGGGCCGATGGCAGCCGCCTCTGCTGCTGCGCGATCAAATTTTCGTTTCGCATTTGGAAAAATGACGATTCCAAATGCCCATGCCGCAAAAGTCGACGTCGATGTTGTAAGCTGGGTAAGCCCATGGATCGTAGACGGCTAAAGGACAGCTTGCGGAAATTGCCTTTTTTATGACCATTCCTAAAAGTGACAGAGAGAATTTCTTCGGCTAACCAGCGATCTAATTCCCGGAGCTGTTTTTCGTCATTCACATGCTTTAGGTAGTAATCAATCACCGCCACGGATCGAAACGTCTCGTTGACCACATCCCGTGCAATATCGACTGCCAATTGCGCCCGGCCATTGGCATGTCTTTGTTTACTTAATCGATGGCGTTTCCTGCGAAAAGCGGTTCGAAAGAGATTGCGAATCTTCCGGCCTTTTTCTCGAGCCATACCCACTGATTGGTCCGCCCTAAATTCCAAGCCGAGATGCTGGAATCGGTCGACCGCTTCAAACGCGCCATCCGTGTGGCCGGCGGTTTGTGGGAAGAAAAAGTTTCGATGTGCCTTGGGCTTGCTCTGAACACGCAGAGCATCAAAGGCTTCACCCATCAGTTCGGCGGCTTGAAGCGCATCGGTGCGGTTCGATGAAAAGGCGAGGAGATCATCAGCATACCGGAAATACTTCAGGCCCTTGATTTTGGCGAGTTGCCGATCCAGTGGGGTTAGGTAGAGGTTGGCAAAGAAACAGGCGATTGCTGTTCCAAACGCAATCCCTCGGTTAGCGGTATTTACGGTTAGGCCGTCTTCTTGCAGTACCTCGAACTGAATGCGTTGGCGGAGTAATTTAAAGAGGTAATCATCCGGGTTAATCCAATCGGCCAGCAGAGTGAGTAGACGTTCGTGATTGATGCTCGGGAAATAATCGGCCACATCCCGTTTTACGAAATACAATGGGCGCGGTAATTGGCGGATGTGTTGCTCCACTCGATGCTGGCAGCTATCCACCCCATGACTGCCCATGCGATAGGCGAAACAGCTGGGTTCATATACGCTGTGGAAATACTTGGTGAGCTCTCGGTAGAGCATAAGATCCACAATACGCTCCTCCCAAGGATAGAGATAAATGGTGCGGTCCTTGCCGTTGGTATTGAAGTGCAGTTCGATGCCGGGGCGATAGGTAAATTCCCGCCGTGCCAATTGTCGGTGTAGTTGGGCAGTGTTTTGCAGGGAATCGGCGGCAAAATCGTACAGTGTACGGCCATCGTGCGAGCGGCCCAAGGCTTTGCGCCAGGTAAAGAGCGGCTTGGAGTAGGCCCGTATCACCGCCTGATGCAGAGCCAACTCCGAATAAATTCGGTCAAACGTGGCCCTCTTATGCGAGGCCGGCAATGGACACGATACAATCATCCCGTTGAATCCACGGGCGCGCAGGGTGTGGGTAGCATAACCCACGGTGAGAGAAGGGGAACCTTGAGTTGTTCACCTGAAATTGACGATCCCGATTCCGGGCCGTATCATCAACCCGTGCCAACCACCACGCCAACTGATGCCCTGAGCACCGAGATTCTCGAGCTGAAGGAAAAGCTCAATGCCGTCATTCTCGTACACAATTATCAGGTGCCGGAGATTCAGGAGATCGGCGATTATGTGGGGGATTCACTCGGACTCTCGCAGCAGGCGGCTGAGACCGATGCGGATGTGATCGTGTTCTGCGGCGTGCATTTCATGGCCGAAACCGCGAAAATTCTGTCGCCCAACAAGACGGTGATTCTGCCTGATCGCGATGCCGGCTGTTCACTGGAGGAAAGCTGTCCGCCCGACAAACTCCGCGAACTACAGGCGACCAACCCGAATTTTTTTACGGTCACGTACATCAACTGCAGTGCCGAGGTGAAGGCACTCTCCGACGTCATTTGCACCAGCGGCAACGCCCAAAAAATCGTGGAGCAATGTCCGCCGGACAAGGATCTGCTCTTTGTGCCGGACGAAAACCTTGGGCAATGGGTGATGGAACAAACCGGCCGGCCGATGACGCTGTGGCAGGGCAACTGTTACGTGCACGTGGAGTGGACGCACGCCGCCATCACCCAGATTCGTGATGAACATCCCGACGCGCCCGTGGTCGCCCATCCCGAATGCACTAAGGCCGTGCGCATTCTGGCCGACGAAGTGTGCCCCACCGAAAAGATGGTGCACTACTGCCGCGGTGTGGAGAGTGATTCGGTGATCATTGCCACCGAGGCCGGCATGTTGCATCGTTTGAAAAAAGAGTGTCCCGAAAAGAATTTCATCCCGGCTCCCACCGAGAAATGCGCCTGCAACGAGTGTCACTTCATGAAAATGAACACGCTCGAGAAAGTCCGCAACTGTATGCGTGATCTGACACCGCAAGTGGAGCTCTCGCCCGAGATTCTTGAGCGTGCCAAACTCCCTATCGAGCGCATGCTTGAGTGGACGGCTCGGTAGCCTTTCCCCTTGCCACGGTCCGGCGGCCTGTAACACTGGGGCATGAACTTTCGAATGTTGGCCGCCTCGATGCTGCTATTTTCCCTCGCGCTCGACGCCACCGAACGGTTGCCACGATTGGATTTGCTGAAGTACCGCGATGCTGTGGGGCAGGTGCAACCGGTAAAAACACCGGCGGATTGGACCCAGCGGCGGGCGGAAATTGTGAAGGGAATGACCACGGTGATGGGGCCGTTGCCGGTGAAGGAGAGGCGCGTGGATTTGGCGGTAAAGGTAGAGGAGGAAGCTGATGCCGGTTCGTATGTGAGGCGGTTGATCACCTATCAATCCGAACCGGGTTCGCGTACGCCGGCGTACCTGTGCATTCCTAAGGTGGTTTTGCAAAAGGGCAAGGCACCGGCGGTGCTCTGTCTAATGCCGACGGATAATCGCGTGGGCCATCAGGTCGTCGTGGGCTTGGGCGGCCGCGAAGGGCGCGCTTACGCGGCCGAGTTGGCCGAGCGCGGGTACGTGACGGTCGCGCCGGCTTATACGCACCTTGCCAACTACTGGCCGAATCTCGGCAAGCTCGGTTACGTGAGCGGCACGATGAAGGCGATCTACGACAATACGCGGGCGCTGGATCTGCTGGAATCGATGCCCAACGTGGAGGCTACGCGTGGCTTCGGTGCCATCGGCCATTCGCTCGGCGGCCATAACGCAATTTACACGGCCGTGTTTGATAAACGGATCACTGTGCTGGCCAGCAGTTGCGGGTTTGATGCGTACCCGGATTATTATGACGGCGCAGAGCGCAACTGGTTCTTCGGCCGCGGTTGGTGCCAGATTCGTTACATGCCGCGCATGAGCAATTACCGCGGCAAGCTGGAAACCATTCCGTTTGATTTCCCGGAATTGCTGGGGGCCCTCGCCCCGCGGCCGTTCTTTGTTCACGCGCCGTTGCGGGATGGCAACTTTCGCTGGAAGAGCGTCGATGTCTGCGCCAAGGCCGCCCGGCCGGTGTACAAATTGCTCGGCAACGAAAACGGCCTCATCATCAAGCACCCCGACTACGATCACAACTTCCCCAAGGACATGCGCGAGGGTGCGTACCGGACCATTGATTCGGTGTTGCGCAATTAATTCAATTCACCAAAGAGGCGGCCTCGGTGATGAATTTATAATCGAAACAATTTCTTCGCATTCGCGAACAGGATCTTGCGCTCGATGGTTTTGGTTTTGCTATTGCGGCGAACAGCCAGAATCGTGCGGCTGCCCTGGCAACCGGGGCCACGCCCAATCGTGTCGGCGCAGTCGCTGCCGTAGAGCAGTTGATTCTGATGGCGCTCGAAGAATCCCTTGGTGTGTTCCTCATCGCGGATCAACGCATTCAAGCCCGACCCCGCTGAGAGATCGCCAAACATGTTCTCGTAATTGCTGAGATACTTGTCCGTCAACCCGCCGGCCGTCACCGGCCCTTTCGGGTACAGGTTTTTCTGCACATGCTTCGCATCAATATTGCCCCACCAAGTTTGCGCGTGGCCGATGAAGTTGACCTTGGGAAACTTCTCCAGTGTCCGGTGAAACCGATGAAAATTCAGGTTATACGATTTGTGCTGGAAATGCATGAGCACCGGCACCCCGAATTCCTGCGCCACCTCCGCCACGGCCCAGACAAACTTGGAATCGCACTCCACATTAAATTTCTGCTCCGCGATGATCACCGCACCGGCCTTGAGAAATTTCTCCAATTCCTTCTGCATGTTTGGCAGATCCGGCACTTCATTGGCGCCAAATAGAAATTCCTTCGGATGTTTCTTGGCCACCGCCGCCACCGTATCATTTCCTCCCGTCCGGGCGGCCAATCCATTGCTCCGGCCCTCATGCGTGGAAGGCCGCTTCACCGCTTGGCCCGCGGGCAGCAAAATGGTGGTCGTGATGCCCATCGCCCGCTGATGTTTCACCAACTGCTCATCATTGCGCCCGTGATAATGCGTGTGCTGATGAATATCGATGATCGGTTCCGTTGGTTGTTTCTCCTCGGCCAAGGCATCATGGCAGAGAAGCCCGCCCAGTAAGGCGCTGGATTGCCCCAAAAAACGGCGGCGATTGAGTGTGGGTTTCATGAGCTCAGTGTCGGGAATCCGGCTCGGATGGCAACGGCAAAAAACGAATGTCCTGTCATTTTGGCTTTCGCCTTTCAGTTTGAAGCCTAGGCTGAGGTCATGAAGTTACTTTGGATTGGAGTCCTGATTAGTAGCGTGCTATTCGCCGCGGATCCGAAGCCGGATCCAAAGGAGTTGCCGCGAATACCGCATACACCGGTGGATCAGGCGCGCGGGACGTTTGAGGTGAAGCCAGGGTTCGACCTGCAGCTGGCGGCAGCGGAACCCTTGGTGGCCGATCCCATCGCGATGAGCTTTGATGCGCACGGGCGATTGTATGTGGTGGAGATGATCGGCTACTCCGAGCGGCGCGATGCGGATGCCGGCCGCATTCGGCGGCTGGAGGATGCCGATGGCGACGGGCGATTTGAGAAGAGCACGGTGTTTGCCAAGGGACTGGCATGGCCGACGGCGGTGATCTGCTACAACGGCGGTGTGTTTGTGGGCGTGACACCGAAAATTCTGTATCTCAAAGACACTACCGGCGACGGCAAGGCGGATGTGAACCGCACCGTATTGGAGGGCTTCGGCACCGGCCGCAGCCGGCTGAATGTGCAGGCGATGTTCAACAGCTTTCGGTGGGGGTTGGATA
>WTHG01000497.1 GCA_011523245.1 Verrucomicrobiales bacterium
GTGGATAACGCTGATTTTCGGGGCCATGGCAGCCGAGCCCCGTTTCCAGTTGCGGTCCCTGATTCAGAATGACGGCACGCTCCTGCACGTGCGGTTGGACACGGAAACCGGCAAGACTTGGCGGTTGGAGCGGATGTTGAAGAATCGGATGGAAATCTCGCTGCAAGGCAAATTGGCCGCCCGCGAGCTGGAACGCACACGCATCGATGTAAAGTCACTGGAGTCTTTCACGTTGGCTGAAGTGTTGCAGACGTTGAACGGGATTCTGGCAGAGACGGGTAATGACGATCTGCCGCGGCTAGCGTTTGCCATACCGGTCAAGGATCCGGATATCGATCAGGCCAAGGCAAAGGAACAACTCGTGCCCCCGGCGAGACCATTTGGAGGAGACCCGCAGATCATCGAGCTCAACGCGCCGCCACCGCTGTTGCCCGGTTTTCCTCCCGGCGCCATCCCGGGTAACCCCTGGGCGCCACGCATAATCCGAATTGATCCACTCACCGGCCGGCCCTTGGTTAGTGCGCCCGTTCCCCGCCCGCCGCTGTGGCAGCCACCCCGCCGTAAGGAGGATGTCACCCTGTTTCGCATTCGGAACTGGGGGCAGCCGATGCGGGACACCTCCGTAAAACAGGTGCTGGCGCATGTATTGAACTGCGCCGATTCGCCGTTGCGGTGTGTGGTTGATGAGAAGACGGTTTATTTCGCTCCTGAATCCAGCGTCATCACCCTGGGCCGAACCTTCTCCCAGCCGCAGTACGCCGAGCAATGGCTGGAGATCAGCGATGATTCACCAATCCAACCGAAGTAGGTGCGAACAAGTCGGCGTTGAACGGCCGCCAAGCCCGATGTTTTATCAGCCGCAAGGAGTACACGTTTGAACGACTGGAATATCCAATCCCGCGGACATCGATGCCACACCTGCGACGTAACGTTTGAAGACGGTACGAGCTATCACACCGTGCTGGCCTACGAGAACAGCGAGTATGTGCGGCAAGATATTTGCACTACCTGTTGGACGCAGGAAGGTGATGGAGCGCCGTCACGCAAAGGGTTTATCTCCACCTGGCAGGGCACCTACGAGGCCCCGCCACCCGCACCGCCCGAGGCAATTCAGAAAGATAACGCCGAGGGTTTGCTCCGCAAACTGGTTGAAACCGGCGATGCCCGATGGCGCGAAGCCAGCTACATTCTCGCTGTGATGCTCGAACGCAAGCGCGTACTTAAAGTGAAGGAACAGATCAAGGAAGCCGAGGGCCGCGTGTTTGTGTACGAGATGAGTCAGTCCGGCGATGTGTTTACCATTCCGGATCCTAACCTCAAGATGGAGGAGCTGGAACAGGTGCAAATCGAGGTCGCCACCCTACTGGAACACGGCCTGCCGGTGGAAGGCAAACCGTGGCCGCCCGCGCCGGAGGAACCAACTGGCGAGGCAGACGTCGAAGCCTCGGGAGACACCGGCGATACACCTGAATCTGCGGAGGACGCGGAAGCACCCGAACCGGAAACTACCCCCGCGGCCGAACAGGTCGCCTAGGCTTCATGCCCGCGCGGGGTCCATTCCAAGAGCGGCTGGGATACACCTTCAAGCAATCGGAACTGTTGGAACTGGCCCTCACCCACCCCTCGGTGAGCCATGAACAAGGTGAAAAGCTCGCCAATTATCAACGCCTAGAATTCCTCGGAGACGCCGTGCTGCAGCTGATTATCAGCGCGGAATTGTACAAGCACTTCCCCGACTGCGACGAAGGCGCATTGTCCAAGGCACGGGCGCGATTGGTCAACAAAGAGGCGCTGGCCGAGCGTGCCATGGAAATTCAACTCGGGCCCGAGCTTGTGCTCAGCCGTGGCGAGGAAATCAACAACGGCCGGGAACGACCCTCCGCTCTAGCCGATGCTTTTGAGGCGTTGGTCGGTGCGATCTATCTGGATGGCGGGTTCACCAAAGTGAAACGATTCATCCGCACCGAGTTCACCGAGTCCCTCATACACGCCGATGCTGGACGGCACACGGGCAATCCCAAGGGCGAGTTGCAGGAAATTTTGCAGGGCAAAAATGCGGTGGCCCCGGAGTACCGCTTGCTGGAGATGGAAGGGCCGGATCATGACCGGTCATTTGTCTGCGCCGTGCGCCATAGTGGTAAAGAGCTGGCACGCGGCTCAGGCAAGAGCAAGAAGGCGGCAGAAATGGCGGCGGCTCAGGCGGCCATCGAGAGTCTGCGCGCCAAAGGCAAGGCTTGAGCCTCAATTTGGCACGCCGCAAAAACCCTTTAAAATTGACCCGAACGCACGGTTTCCGTAGGTTCATCGAGCTTTTTTAATATGGCCAACAGCGAAGTTCAGAACAATTACTTGATCCCCCACGTGGTGGAGCAAACCAGTCGCGGCGAGCGCGGGTACGATATTTATTCGCGTCTGCTCGTGGATCGCATCATTTTCCTCGGCACCGCCATCGACGATTCGGTGTCCAACACCGTCATCGCCCAGATGCTGTTTCTGCAGATGAGCGATCCGAAGAAGGACATCCACATTTACATCAACTCCCCCGGCGGCCACGTGACCGCCGGGCTGGCGATCTATGACACCATGCAATTCCTCACGTGCGACGTGAACACCTACTGCATTGGTCAGGCCGCCAGCATGGGCGCCGTGCTGCTCAGTGGCGGCACCACCGGCAAACGCTTCGCCCTCCCGCACGCCAACGTGATGATCCACCAGGTGCTCGGCGGGGCGCAGGGACAGGCCACCGACATGGAGATTCACGTGAAACACATGTTGGAACTCAAGAAAACCCTCACCGGAATCCTCGCCAAACACAGCGGCAAACCGTACGAGGAAGTCTACGAAGCCTGCGAACGCGATAATTTTCTCACGGCGGAAGAGGCCAAGGATTTCGGCTTGGTCGATGAAGTGGTGTCCTCCCGCAAGGATGTCACCACCCTCCCGGACATATCCTCCGTGGACGAAAAATAACCCGCTCTCCCCATGGCCCGACCGCGCAATCTCACTCTCTGCAGCTTCTGCGGCAAATCGCACGCCGAAGTCCGCAAACTGGTGTCCGGCCCGGGGGTGTACATCTGCGACGGCTGCGTCGAGACCTTCAAGCAGGTGCTCGACAAGGAACTGGCCGAGGAAGCCCCCAAGACTGAAGCGCCACAACTGGCCATCAAACAGCCCGCCGAGATCAAGGCCGAGCTGGACCAGCACTGCATCGGACAGGACGCTGCGAAAAAGACCCTGTCCGTTGCCGTGCACAACCATTACAAGCGCATCCTGCACGAAGCCGCTACCGAGGCCGAAGATGCTCCGCATGCCGGAGTGGAGATTGAGAAGACCAACATCATGCTCATCGGCTCCACCGGCACCGGCAAAACTCTGCTCGCCCGCACCCTCGCCGACGTGCTCGATGTGCCCTTCGCCATTGCAGACGCCACCACGCTCACCGAAGCCGGGTATGTGGGTGAGGATGTGGAAAACATCATCCTGCGTTTGTTGCAGTCCTCGGACTACGACGTGAAACGCGCAGAGATGGGCATCATTTACATCGACGAAATCGACAAAATCACCCGCCGCACCGAAAACGTCTCGATCACACGCGATGTCTCCGGTGAAGGCGTACAGCAGGCGCTACTTAAGATCTTGGAAGGCACCATCTGCGCTGTGCCGCCGCAGGGAGGGCGCAAACATCCGCAGCAGGAATACATCCGTGTCAACACCCGCAACATCCTGTTCATTTGCGGCGGCGCTTTTGTCGATCTGGACAAAGTGATCCAACGGCGACTCGGCAATCATGTGCTCGGTTTCGGCGCGCAGGAACAACAGGTAGATGCCATGCACAAGAGCCGCGAAGCCCTTAAGCATGTGGAACCGGAGGATTTGCTCAGCTACGGGTTCATCCCCGAATTCATTGGACGCCTGCCGATGATCACGGCACTGGAGGAACTGACCGAGGAACAACTCGTCGCCATCCTGACCGCCACCAAGAATGCCCTCACCAAGCAATACCAGAAACTGCTCTGGCTCGAGGGCGTGGAGCTGGAATTTACCAAGGATTCCCTGCAGGAACTCGCCGCCCAAGCCATCGCCAAGGGCACCGGCGCACGGGCATTGCGCGGTCAACTTGAGCGACTAATGCTCGATCTCATGTACGAAATTCCCGGCACGGACGAAATCGAGTCGGTGAAAATCACCCGCGGCGCCGTGCAGGGCAAGAGCAAGCCCGTCACCCGGCGCAAGCCCAAGCAGGCCGCCGCCTGATCCCCGCTCGTTCCGGCCCGCACCGTTGGCTTGCCGGGACAACCCTGTTTCCCTTACGTTCCACGCCTTATGTCCGACACCACGCCCATCGCCGATCGCCTGGCTGCCCATGTGGCCGCCTTGCCTCCCTCCGGCATCCGCGAGTTCTTCGAACTCGTGCAGGGCCGGCCGGACGTCATCTCACTCGGCGTGGGGGAACCCGACTTCGCCACGCCCTGGCACATTCGCGAGGCCACCATCTACGCCCTCGAACGCGGACGGACCAGCTACACCTCCAACTTCGGCCTGATGAGCCTGCGCGAGGAGATTAGCAAATATGTCGCCCGCCTGTTCGGCCCCGTGTACCGGCCGGACAATGAAATCCTCATCACCGTCGGCGTCAGTGAAGCGCTGGACCTGGCACTGCGCGCCCTAATCGATCCGGGCGATGAAGTGATCTATCACGAACCCTGTTATGTGAGCTACTCGCCTTCCATCGCGCTAGCCCACGGAGTAGCCGTCCCGGTGGAATGCCGGGCGGAGGAACAATTCAGCGTCACCGCCACCGCCATCGAGGCGGCGATCACGGATAAGAGCAAGGTGCTCGTCCTGAATTTCCCCACCAATCCCACCGGCGGCACGATGACCCGCGAAGAACTTCAGGCCATAGCCGATCTGGCAGTGAAGCATAACCTCATCGTGATCACCGATGAGATTTACGCCGAACTGACCTTTGAGGGCGAACACGTCAGCATCGCCAGCCTGCCTGGCATGCAGGAGCGCACGATTTTTCTGCACGGCTTTTCCAAGGCCTACGCCATGACCGGATTCCGCATCGGCTTCGCCTGCGGCCCCGAGCCATTGGTCGGCGCCATGACGCGGATCCATCAATACTCCATGCTGTGTGCCAGCATTGTCAGTCAGGAAGCCGCTCTTGAAGCGTTGCGCAATGGCGAGGAACCCATGCTCGAAATGCGGGAAGCCTATCGCCAGCGTCGCAATTTCATGGTGAACGCCCTGAATGACATAGGCCTCGAGTGCCATTTGCCGCGCGGCTCGTTCTACGCTTTTCCCGGTGTGCAATCGACCGGGCTCGATTCCAAATCATTCGCCACCGGCCTCGTGCAAACCGAGAATGTGGCGGCGGTTCCGGGCGGTGCCTTTGGCGAATGTGGCGAAGGATTTCTTCGGTGCTGTTTTGCAGCCGGCTTCGAGCAGATCGAGGAGGCCATGGAGCGGATGGCACGGTTTGTGGCCCAAAGGAAAAAGGGCTGAGTTTCCCCAGCCCTTCTCCTGAACTTCTAATTGCTTTGTCCGTCTAGCGGAGCAGCTGTTTCTCAAGGTAATGCACGGTCTGGCGCACGTTGGCGTCAATCTCCATGCGATCCTTCACCAATCGGCAAGCATGCAGCACGGTACCGTGGTCGCGACCACCAAAGGCCTCACCAATCGCGCTGAGCGAATGCTCGGTAAGCTGACGGCTGAGGAACATGGCGATCTGACGCGGGAAGGCGATGTTTTCCGGCCGACGCTTGCTGGTCATGTCCGCCATGCGCAAGTCGAATTTCTCGGCCACCTTCTTCTGGATCACCTCGATGGTGATGGTGTGCCGGCCTTCTTCCTGCAGGATTTCACGCAACAGGTTTTCCACCACGTCATTGGTGAGTTCCTTGCCGGTGAGATGCGCGTAGGAAGCCACGCGGATCAGCGCGCCTTCCAGACGTCGGATATTGGTGCGGATGCGGTTCGCGAGGAAGGTCAACACATCCTCGGGAATCTCCACGCCCATGGTCTTCACCTTGTTACGCAGGATGGCCAGACGGGTTTCCACATCGGGCGGCTGCAGGTCAGTGACCAAGCCCCACTCAAAGCGGCTCACCAGACGGTGCTCCAGGTTTTGAATCTCACTGGCCGGCCGATCGCAGGTCAGTACGATCTGCTTGTGGGCCTCGTGCAGTGCATTAAAGGTGTGGAAGAACTCTTCCTGAATACGTTCTTTGCCGGCGAGGAACTGAATGTCGTCAATCAACAGCACATCGGCCTGACGGTATTTTTTGCGGAACTTCACCAGCTGGTTTTCCTGAATGGCCGCAATGTATTCGTTGGTGAATTTCTCGGAGGACACGTAAGAGACTTTCGCGCCTTTCTTGGCTCCGGCCACGTGCTGACCCACCGCGTGGAGCAGGTGCGTCTTGCCGAGGCCCGTGCCACCATACAGGAAGAGCGGGTTGTAGGCCTTGCCCGGTTGCTGGGCCACGGCCATGGCAGCGGCATGTGCGAAGCTGTTGTTGTTGCCCACCACGAAGGTGTCAAACGTGTTGCGCGGGTTGAACACCAGATCGCCGTCGCTGGCTTTCTTGGCAGCGGCTTTCTTGCCGCGAGCCGGCTTGGCCGGAGCGGGTGCCGCGCCGTTGCCCTCGGCGACTTTAAATTTAATGTTCAGCTTGCGGCCGCTTGCGGTGGTCAAAGCGTCCTGTAACAGTTCGAGGTAATTGTCCTTCAACCAGACTTCCGAAAATTCATTCGGCACCTCTAGGGTAATGGAAGACTGGTTCAGGGACACCGGCTGCACCGAGGAGAACCAGAGGTTATAGGTCTCGGTGTTGAGGAGGGTCCGGATCTGATCCGTGGTTTGTGTCCAAATTTTATCGACGGTTGCCTGCATCTTTTAGGTTCAAAGCATCAAAGTTCAAAATTGTACGTTCCAATATAGTGTCGGGCTTATCCCGGCGCGGCCCAAAGGCATTCAAGTCAGGCTCCCCAAAAAGGGGACGACGGATAATCCGCCAACATGTCCACAGGATCCGGCAGCGCCATTTGCAAGAGACACGACATCACAGCGATGAGCCGCAAGGCTCGGGTTTGCTGGGACGCGGGGCAATGTGTAAGCAAATAGCCATAGTCGTTCCACGTGAACCTATTAACTGTTGTTCACGATTTGTTCACACGC
>WTHG01000085.1 GCA_011523245.1 Verrucomicrobiales bacterium
ATATTAGGGTTATACTTATGGTTTTAAATTTCCAATCCCATTTTAAGTGCATGAAAATCACGATTACGGTTGCCGCCTTAATGGTGGCTACTGTAAGGCCGAAGATGACTGCTGTCAGAAAGCTAGTTTTTTCGGCAACCCCCCATTTATCGATGATATACGTAATTGCTGTGCCGGCTATTAATACTCCGCCAACCCAATAAATCATACGTTTGAACGTATTCTCATACCATTCTGCGTTGTGTTCGTCTGCCATAAGCCAGTTAGAATAAATATAGTATTGGAAACAAGAATATCCAGACCAAGTCGACAAAGTGCCAGAATAGGCCTGTGATCTCAATTCGGTTTGTAAAACGATCGGGGTCAGATTCGTACAATCGGCGGCTTATGGGCATCAAGTGATAAATCATTACCAAGATGCCTCCAAAAACGTGCAGTGCGTGGAGACCAGTCAAGGTGTAATAAACCGCAAAAAAAGTGCTGTGGGCAGGCTCATAACTACTAACTCGGCTTATTTTGGAGGTTTCGATCGTAATAGTGTGCCCGTGCCCACCGGCATCAGAGGCCTTTCCGTCAGAAGCTTTAGCGTAGCGTCGGTCCGTAACGGAAGCATGTTTGTCTGTATGTTTGTCCCAAGTTCCATGGGCTGGCTCGATTTCCACAGCGACAACACCTTTCTCACGGAAAGTATCCCGTTTTGCTCCGGTTGTCCGTCCATCGTTTCTCTTATCGTGACGCCACGCAAATGCATGGCTCCAAAAATAAATGCCGAAGGCCTTCCCAACTTTATGGTGTTCTCGTTCTCCGTCCTCGTTTTCTGTGTAGTAACCTACAATGTGTCCGTCTAAAGGTTTATCTTTAGTGCCAACACTGCCGCTGTCCCAAACTTTCCCGTCAATATCGTAGCGGGCATTCCAGATTTCCCGATGCTTTTCTCGGCATTCTTTATTGTAAGAATCTTGGCCGAGCACATTGGCAAATACGGTTTCAGCAGCTTCGTCATCTACAAAAGTGACATCATAATGCGTGAATTTAGCAGGCCATTCGTATCCCCATTTGACGATTAGAAACATGCTCGCAAAAACGACTGTAGCGATTTTCCATTTTCGATACCCATTCCAGTCCTTTAGTTTTAGAGAAACCCAAGCAAGAACTATCGTTGCTGAGGAGGCAATTAGGATAAGCGTGTTAAAGGCGCCGACCTCTTTACTCATGAGCCCCATGCTCCAGTTGCCAGGTTCTGCGCCTACCCTTAATAGGACATAGGCAGAAAAAAGCGCACCAAAAAGCATAACTTCAGAGGCTAGGAACAACCAGATCCCCACCTTGCCGTTATAAAGTCCGGTATCGGGGCGGGCGGTTGAATTGTAAGGTATTTCCATTTGTCGTTAAATTACGCGGTTTTCGGGCGGTTTGGTTCCGTTTGCGGAATGTAATCCTTATCTGCTCCCGGGACACTGTAAGCATAAGGTTCTCCGTGAACCTGGGGTTCCTTTGTAAAGTTTCCATGTGGCGGAGGTGTGGGTGTTTGCCAGTCCAATGTGGTGGCTTCCACGGGGTTATCGTTCTCCACCTTTTCGCCATTACGTATACTGTGAAAGAAGTTCACGATGAAAACGACTTGTATTAGCAGCATTCCGAATGCACCCAGTGTAATGTATTCATTAAGGCGAATGATCAATTCCGATAAGGCGCCGGATGTGACATCCGGGTTTTGCACTAGTGAATAGGTGGCGCCTCCGTCGCTCATACGTCGGCTTAACCCTGCAAAACCCTGAATGAACATCGGCATAAAGATGATATTCATGAATATCAAGGATCCCCAGAAATGCACTTTGCCCCAATACTCGTTCATCTTGCGGCCAGTCATTTTCGGGAACCAGAAATAAATGCCTGCAAACATAGCGAAGATCGTCCCCGGTGCCACGACATAGTGGAAATGAGCGATCACGTAGTATGAATCATGCAAATGAAGGTCTGTGAAGCTAAAGCCCAGTGGTAATCCCGTGAGGCCACCGATGCCGAACATTGGCAGGAAAGCTAAGGCGAACATGGACGCCGGATTAAATCGAATCGATCCTTTCCACAGCGTCATAAATAGGCAGGTAAGAAGGATTACCGATGGAATCGATATGATCATGGTGGTTGTCTGGAAGAAGGTGGCCACCTTCGCACTCATACCGGTGAGATACATGTGGTGCGCCCAAACAATAAAGGACAGGAAGCCTAAAACAAATAGTGCAGCCACCATCACTTTATAACCCCAAAGCGGTCTTCGGGCGTTATTGCAGAGTATTTCCGCGACCATTCCGATGGCAGGAAGGATGAGTACATACACTTCAGGGTGCCCCAAAAACCAGAAGAGGTGTTGCCATAGTAATGGGCTGCCTCCGCCTGATACAGCCATCGGAGTTGAGCCGGTATCAAACACGCCTGAAGGCAGGAAGAAACTGGTGTCAGCCACGCGATCCATCAACTGCATAATGCCGGCTGCTTCCAGCGGAGGGAAAGCAAGGAGGAGGAGAAAGGCAGTGACGAATTGCGCCCACACAAAGAATGGCATACGGAACCACGTCATGCCCGGCGCGCGCAGCTGAATAATGGTTGCGATAAAGTTGACCGCACCCAGCAGTGAGGAGGTGATCAACAGGATCATGCCAATAAGCCAAAATGATTGACCGTCGGTTGGGATTACAGACGCCAACGGTGAATATGATGTCCAACCGGCCTGTGCGGCTCCGCCCGGAATAAAGAAACTCACCGTCATCACCACGCAGCCTAGGAAGAAGCTCCAGAAACTAGCCATATTAACTCTTGGGAAACACATGTCTGGCGCTCCTATCTGAAGTGGAACAACATAGTTTCCGAATGCTGCAAAACCCAGGGGAACCACCGCGAGGAACACCATGATCGTGCCGTGCATCGCGCCAAATTGATTGTAGGCATCCGATGACATGACGCCATCCTTAAAGACCGGTTCCCCAGCATTGTTATGTGCGTATACGTGCTCGAGTACGGCTCCCATGATAGGGAGTGGCTCACCTGGCTTGGCGATTTGCCATCGCATGGCCATGATCAGCAGAAAGCCCACCAGTAAAAAAACCAGCGAGGTAACGCCATACTGAATGCCGATCACCTTGTGGTCTGACGAGAAAACGTACTTGGTCAGAAAATGCTGGTTGTCGTGGCCGTGATCATCATGGCCATCATGGTGATCTTCTTGCGCAATATCCGGTTGGGTAGTGGTTTCCATTGCTAATTATTCCTATGCAGCTCGATCCCAGACCATCAACCCCAGTAGAAGAGGCAGATAAAGGAGCGAATAGTAAAACAAGCGGCGGGCTGATTCCAATGTCATTTCCCGCGAAAATTTCCAGCTGAGCACCGTAAAGTACAGGCTCAAGATCACCGCGCCGATACAGTAGATCATGTCCGAAATCCCAAGTAAAAACGGCGAAATAGCCGCAGGAATCAGGGCCAGAGTGTACAGCACGGCGGATTTCCCAGTATTGGAGGCGCCCTGCTCTCCCTCGGAAATCATCCGAAAACCGGCCTTCTCGTAGTCTTCCCGGTAAATCCAGGCGATTGCCAAGAAGTGAGGTAGCTGCCAGAAAAATAGAATCGCCACCAGCGACCAGCCTTCAGTCGCAATGGCGCCCGAACTGCCCGTAGCGGCCGTCCAACCCATCAACGGAGGCAACGCACCGGGGATGGCGCCGATTAAGGTGTTGGATGTGGTTACCCGCTTTAATGGCGTGTAAACAGCCACGTAAGAAATTAAGGTCACCGCGCCCACCACACTCGTGATAAGGTTCACCTTGTAGGCGAGATACACTAAACCAATCGCAGCCATCGCCCCACCCGCCAATAGCGCGCTCTCCGGGCTGATGGCGCCGGTTACAATTGGCCGGTTCGCTGTGCGCGGCATCTTGGCGTCAAAATCTTTTTCCAGATATTCGTTCAGCGCCGCTGCGCCTCCAGCCAGAACGCCGGTGCCAAACAGCGCGTGCAGCAGCAATGACCAGTCAAATCCATTGGCCGAGGCAAGGTAGAAACCCATTGCCGTTGTGATGAGCACCATCGTGGTGAGGCGTAGCTTGACCAATTCCGCCCACAAAACGAATTGGGCGCGGAAGCCCTGTTTCGGTTCCATGACGGCCGCTTCCTGTTTCATTAGTTGGCAGCCTCCATTTGAGTGATGTCTTCAGATTCTACTTCCTCGCCTTTTAGGCAGGCAGGCAGTTCGCGTGACCGACTGATCACTGTGCCCATAGCGCCCGTCAACAATGTGGCCGCACCAAACAATACATGGAGCGTGGCGATGTCGGCGGGCTTGTATTTGAGCACGGTCAAAATGCCAAGGGTGGCCTGTATCAGCACAAGGCCAAGCCACAGTAGGGAAAGTTTGCTCAGCGCATGGCTTTTGCCTAGTTTGCGATGCGCTAGAATGGCAGTGCCCAAAACCAAGCCGAGGATTAAAACCGCCATGACTCGGTGAAACATGTGGAGTGAAATATGACTGGCTTGTATGTCCTTGCCGGTTGTCAGAAAGACCGTTGGGTTGCCTCTGGCGTCTACGGCTTCTTGGTTCGTATAAAGCTGATTTTGGAGCGCGGTCCGGTCGGCATTGTATTTGGACAACATCCCCTCCTCGGTGGAAGGCCACCATTGGCCGTGAGCTTTTGGGAAATCCCACACGGGCAACCCAGCGTGTTGGTGACGCATGGTGGCCCCGAGGATTAATTGCAGGAAAATCAGGAGTGTAGCGTAAAAGAAATGGGATCGGACCACTTGCGGTACGAGTTTTTTGACCGATTCAGCCGCCCTGGACTCCTTCCACCACCGGCTAGTAAATAAGGCAATGCATGTCAACACGATCAGAAATATTTGAGCGAGCGTACCGTGTAAGACACCAATTTGATCCTTCAGTTGCGTGACGCGTAACCCACCTAGAACGCCTTGCACGATAACCATACTATAGGCCAAAGTCGCCCACCAACGAAGGGTGGAACGATTGCCAATGATTTTAACGATCGATAAGACCGCCATCACAGAGGCCACAGCTGCCATAACCACAAACATGGTCTGTGTTCGGACGCCCATTAAGCCCAGTGTAATCAGAACCAAAGCAATGGCTAAAGTGCGCGGGCGACCGGCAGATTCGCGAGCCCACATCCAAATAGCAACAGTGGCAGTTAATAGCCCCACGAGCGAGGCCATTAAACGGTGGGCGTGCTCCTCGAATATTCCGAACTTTCCAAGCCATTGGTCAAACGGCAAAAGAAACATATTATAACCGAAGCTAGTCGGCCAGTCCGGTACTGTTAATCCTGCCTCCCGGCTCGTGACCAAACCGCCCATCGTGATCAAAACAAATGTGCACAAGACTGAAAGCACCGTGAATCGATGCAGCCAAGGATTGTATACATTTTCCGACATTTGGATGAACAAAAAGGAGGCCCCCGCTTTTAGGGTATAACCCTTAGAAAGACGCCGCCGTCACTCCCTTCGAGAAAAATTTATCACTTATATGATACCTGCGGCAAGTGATTTGTGAAAAAATTCACAATCTAATAAAGGTGGAAAATATGGTGTGAAAAATTGAGTTCAGGATATTTCACTCATCAGGTCTGCCATCATTAATGCCGTATGAGCAGCCTCGGAACCTCGGTTAGTTTTCGGCATAACACACCTCGATCTAGCTTGGGCTTTGTTTTCCAGCAGCAAAACCTCATGAATAATAGGTACAGTGGTCTCAGTGGCGATCTGAGCAAGAGATTGGGTGACAGAATTGCCGATATGTTCTGCGTGAGTGGTTTTGCCGCGGAGAATCACGCCCAGACATAGGACTGCTTTTGGCCGGAGGCGTTTGCGACGTGCCAGTTTTGCTGCGACTACAGGAATCTCAAAAGCGCCGGGCACCCTAATCAGTTCCACATCGTCCACCCCACTACTGGCCAGAGTCTCAAGCGCCGCCTCGATCATGGAATCAACATATTCGGCATTGTACACTGAGGCCACGATGGCGATACGCGAAGCCTTTAGCGAATTGTACGTGCGAGTGGTTTTTTGCAGCATAGTTAAATTCTATGGCCCATTTTTTTACGTTTGGTGTTGAGGTATTTATGGTTGTGCTTGTTCGGCGCAATCTTAATCGGTAATTGCTCAACAATTTCCAATCCATAGCCGTCGAGGCCCACTACCTTCTTGGGGTTATTGGTTAGCAAGCGAATGCGACGCACGCCGAGGTCGGCGAGGATCTGAGCGCCCAAGCCATATTCTCGGAGGTCCATAGCGAAGCCCAATTGTTCGTTTGCTTCGACAGTATCTAGGCCTTCCTCTTGCAATTTGTAGGCATGAATCTTGGGGGCCAATCCGATCCCCCTGCCCTCTTGGCGCATGTAAACAATCACGCCAGCGCCCTCTTGGGCGACCTGCCGCATGGCGTCGTCAAGTTGCGGGCCACAATCGCATCGGAGACTGCCGAATACATCCCCGGTTAGACACTCGCTATGCACTCGTACTAGGACGCTCTCCGTCTTTTCTACGTCTCCACACACCAGCGCAATGTGACTCTGGCCATCTAGGGCGCTTTGGTAAAGATGCAGTTTAAAATCACCATGTTCGCTAGGTAGGTTGATGACTTCAATTTTCTCGACTAACTTTTCGCGACTGCGGCGGTATTTAATGAGTTCCTCAATAGAACAGATCTTAAGATTGTGGGTCTTGGCAAAGCGTTTGAGTTTCGGAAGTCTGGCCATATTTCCGGAGTCATCCATGATCTCACATATAACGCCGATTGGGCGACACTCGGCGAGTTTAGTTAAGTCAACCGCCGCTTCAGTGTGGCCCGCACGTTGTAGTACGCCGCCTGGGCGTGCGCGTAACGGAAACACATGGCCGGGTTGTACTAGGTCTTCCGGCATTGCAGTAGGGTTCGCCATAGTTCGAATCGTCTGAGCTCGGTCTTTAGCGCTAATACCGGTAGTAATATTCTTTGCAGCATCGACGCTCACTTGAAAATCGGTTTGGAAACTTTCTTGATTGCGCGGAACCATGCGCTCAATTCCAAGTTGTCGCAGACGATCCTCCGTTGTTGGTACGCAGATCAGGCCTCGGCCGTGTTTAGCCATGAAATTAATTGATTTGGGCGTGGCGTGCTCGGCCGCCATGATCA
>WTHG01000499.1 GCA_011523245.1 Verrucomicrobiales bacterium
ATCCCAGATGGAGAAAATGTAATTGTGCGCCTTAGGATGCGCTTGAATGCCCGCATACCCCGCCGCGCGGCCGCGCCAGCCGAGGGTTTCGTAGTAGGTGTACATCGCCTCCCCCGCCTTGGGCACGCGCACTTCGTTGATCAAAATATCGCCGGGAAAGTTGTCATCAAACACCAGATGCGATGACGGCGCAGCGTTTTGGCCGGCCTGCAAACTAAAGCCGAGCACAATTAGGAAGGCAGCAAATTTCACACAACCAGTCTAGGCAGCAGATTTGGGCATGTCAAAGCAGGCGGTTGAGGATTGAATGAACGGCGGATTTTTGGATGATACCCGCACATGGCGGAAGCCCCAATACCGGCCGCGGAAAATCCCGAGGAATTGACCGAACTGCAACGGAGCACGCCGGCGCAGTCCGCCGCGGGCCTGCCGGCGGTGACCAGCTCCATGAAGCACGCACTGCGGGAATCGGGTGCCGGTCGCGCGCTGAAGTCCTGGCTGGGCCTGAACCAGAAGGACGGCTTCGATTGCCCCAGCTGCGCCTGGCCAGATCCCGATGGACATCGGGCCACCACGGAGTTTTGTGAGAACGGCGCCAAGGCGCTGGCCTCCGAAGCCGCCAATCGTAACCGGTGCGACGCCGCGTTTTTTAAAGCCCATTCAGTCGCCGAGCTGGCCGCACAAACCGATCACTGGCACGAACTGCAGGGCCGACTCACCGAACCGATGGTCTTGCGCAAAGGCGCCACGCATTATGAACCGATTGCCTGGGACGACGCCTTCAGTTTGATCGCCGAGGAACTTCACGCACTGTCGTCACCCAATGAAGCGATCTTTTACACATCCGGCCGCACGGTGAATGAGGCCGCTTATCTGTACCAACTCATGGCCCGACGGTTTGGCACTAACAACCTGCCTGACTGCTCGAACATGTGCCACGAATCTAGTGGTGCAGCGCTCAAATCTACCATCGGCATCAGCAAAGGCACCGTGAGCCTGCAGGACTTTGAACAAACCGAATCTATTTTTATCTTCGGCCAAAACCCCGGCACCAACCACCCGCGCATGCTCAGCTCGCTACAGGCCGCCAAACGCAACGGCGCCAAGATCGTAGCGGTGAACCCCATGAAAGAAGCTGGCCTGCTGGGGTTTGCACATCCACAGGAAGTACGCGGCATGCTCGGCATGGCCACGCCGTTGGCCGATCAATATCTGCAGGTGAAAATTAATGGCGACATGGCACTGCTCAAGGGCATGCAAAAAGCGCTTCTCGCCGCCGAAACGGAGGCACCCGGCACGGTACTGGATCAGAAGTTCATCGATCAACACACCACCGGTTTCACCGAATGGCGGGCCGCGCTTGAGGCCGTGGAGTGGGATGACCTCACAACACAGAGCGGCCTATCCCGCGAGGAAATCGAAGCCGCCGCCAACACCTATCGTCAAGCCCGATCGGTGATCTCCTGCTGGGCCATGGGTCTGACTCAACACACCACCGCAGTAGCCTGTATTCAGGAAGTGGTGAATCTCCACCTTCTGCGCGGCAACATCGGCCAACCTGGTGCCGGACTTTTACCCGTACGTGGGCACAGCAATGTGCAAGGCGACCGCACCATGGGCATCACCACCAACGCTCCGCCGTCATTTCTGGAAGCGCTGAGCCGGGAGTTTCGTTTTAATCCGCCCACCAAACCCGGGTTGGACGTAGTGCAATCCATCCACGCCATGCGCGCTGGCCAAGCCAAGGTGTTCGTTGCACTCGGCGGCAACTTCCTCTCGGCCACCCCGGATGTGAAGGCAGTCGCCGAAGGTCTGAGCCGCTGCCGGTTAACCGTGCAGGTGTCCACCAAACTCAATCGCAGCCACCTGATCACCGGCCAACAGGCGCTAATCCTACCCTGCCTCGGCCGCAGTGAACGGGATGGCGACCAGTTTGTGACCGTGGAAAACTCCATGGGCATCGTGCACGCCTCGTACGGCAAACTGGAACCCATCAGCCAAACCGTGCGTAGTGAACCCGCCATTGTCGCCGGCGTTGCGCGGGCTGTTCTGAATGAAGATGACACTCCTTGGGCTGAGTTCGCCGAGGACTACACCCTGATCCGCCAACGCATCGAGAAGACCATTGCCGGTTTTGATCATTTTGAACAACGCGTCACCGAGCCCGGCGGGTTTTATCTGCCCAACAATGCCAAGGAACGCCGATTTGCTCAGAATGACAAGGCACCTTTTAGCATTCATCCGCTGGAGCCTATGAAGCTTGCGGACGATCAATTGTTACTCATGACCATTCGGAGCCATGACCAATTCAACACCACCATCTACGGCATGGACGACCGGTACCGTGGCATTCGAGGCGAACGCCGAGTGGTGTTCCTCAATCGTGAGGACATGACCGCACGCGGCCTGGAACCCGAGCAGCCCGTAAACCTCATAAGCCATTGGCAAGGCGAAACCCGCGAAGCCAAGCTCTTCCTCGCCCTGCCCTACGATCTACCTCGCGGCTGTGCGGCCGCCTATTTCCCCGAGACCAACGTCCTCGTGCCGCTCAACAGCACGGCCCGCATCAGCAACACACCCACCTCCAAATCCATCATCATCACAGTGGAAGCGGCCAATTGACTTGCCTCCGGCGCCCTCAAGCTCTGTCTCTGCTCGACCTTGACCTCTAGGGATTTGCGCTCATGCAGACCACGGGCAACGCGACCTGAAATTCGCCAACGAATCAAATAAAAAAGGGACGAGGTAGAACTCGTCCCTCCCGGAATTATTCCGGATCAATTACACAGCCACTTTCATGGAACCGGCTGCTTTTTTTGACTTGGGCTCGAGGTCCTTCAGTGTAACCCGATCTGGTTTTTGCCGGCCGATTTTCACCGTGTGCTTACCCTTACTATAGACGCGTGGCTGGAATGTCGCGGCCTTGGCGCGCGTTGTGTAGAGCACTTCGCCGGTCGCGTCTTCAATGACCTGCACCACCGGGCGCACGCCCTTGGCAAATTGCAGCTCAGGTAGCCAGCCGGCGACCTCGCGGCCGTCGTTAGCGTCCTGATCCACTGTGATCGGCCAGCCGGGAAATTGCGCCTTATCGCCCTGGCTCACATCACAGAAGCGAGGCCAGCACTCGAAGGTGATTTGCCGTGTCTTCTTGTTGAACCGCGCGAGGCCGTAGCCATCGGCACGTTTCTTCTCATCATTGCGATCCTCCGGGTTGGCATAGGCCATCATGGAGATCTTGTTACCAAGACCGTCCTTAAAATCGCCGGTCCACGGCAGCGGGCTATTAGGCACAGGATTGGGCCCCGCCTTCTCGTCGAGCGGATGCCACCAGCGCCCATAAATGGTGTTCACCAAGGCCGGACCAGTGAAGCCGTACGGACCATCGCCGTGTTCCTCGATGCCGTGTTTCACGGTCACAGCGAGATGTTGGTCACCACACAAGTGGACGGCCCAGGCGCGCCGGATTAACTTGAGCGCATTGCGGCTGGGTGTCTGCGGCCAGCCGTTGCAATCCAAGTCCGCCAATAACCGACGATCCCGACCGCCGTGCATGTGCACCGCGCCACAAAAGGCGGTTTGCGAAAGGACGCCTTTCATCTCGGCATTTGTCCAGTTTGCTGACCAGTCGGCGAGAAATTTTTCCTGACGCGGTCCCAGCAACTGCAGCCCGGGCAAATCGATCTTGTTGGGATCGTACTTAGGATCATTGATATGATCGGGACGTGGCCCCATTTTTGGAATCTTGCCGGCAGGGCCGGTCTTGAACTTGCGATCCTCCAGAATCGCAAAGTCCACGCCGCCAACATTCAGGCTCGTGAAGTACACGCCAATGCCGCGATTGACCGGCTTGGGATCCGCTGGATCGGGCAGACACGATGTCTGCTGACGTTGCACCTGATTCACATACTTCACCGGAAACTTGTAACCGCCATCCGCATCGCCGGGGATAGTAGACCGCTTGCCGCTTTCGCCCCACACGTTCCCGTGACCCACATCATGGTCGTCTGGGATACAGATCGTCGGGCGGTCTCGGATTATGTCGCGGTACTGCATGCCAAACTCAATCCAACCTGTGGTGTTCTCGGTGTGACGGTAATGTTGATCACCCCCGAAGAACAACAAGTCCGGATTGTGGTGTCTAATATTCTCAACAATCTCCTTGCGCGGCCCCGTTGTGCGGCTGGAGTTACATGAAAGATTCGCAACAACAATCTCGTCCTGATCCTTTGGATCCTTGCGGATGAGCCCATCGAACTTGGCCTTCTCGCCGTGGCACACGCGGTATTTCACATCGTGCGAATCATCCCAATTCTCGATTCGGAAATGCGCGTCCCAGCCCGGGTAATGAACTTCCGCCTTAGCCGCCACACTCCATTTTTGGCCGGGCAACATCAGTTCCAAACGCGCCTCACGTTTTTCGCCAGGCATGAGGGGAAACAACTGCGCGGAGAGTTTAAGTACGCCATTTTGTTGTGTATACATGGCGAACGCCACCACCTGATCGCGCGGCACATTCATACTCGGCGGCGCGCCCTTGCGACCTTTCGGAGCCGGCTTACCATTGTTGCCCGGACGCGTCCACCACTCGCCGGTGGTCAGGGATTCCAGCCGCGGAAAGTCCGGCCCGAACGGCTGGGCGGCCTCCTCTGCCTTCAGGAATTCCTTGGATATCACCAATGCCCCGGCACTGGCCGCGGCAGTTGCCTTGATCGCCGTGCGGCGATTCATTTTTGGTTCACTCATTTTGTTAAACTAGTTGCGTTTTACAGTGCGCTTTGGCTTGTGCTTTTCACCCTTAGGCATGATGGGACTTTCCCAGCCGGCGAGGTCGGCAGGCTTCACGTTTTGCGCTTCACCATTGAATGAAAACGGCGTGGGTTGGTACGGGCCAACGAAATCGACATTCATGTCCGCCTTAATTTCCTCCTCCATACCCATGCACCAGAAGACGCCATTGATGATGCAGCGGCGTACGCCTTCGCTGATGATATCTTCCGAACCACCCTGTGTGCTTGCAAACACGCGGCCTTTCTTGCCCTTAGCCGAGGTGTATTCGCGCACCCAAATGCTCGGACTGGGCGGCTTGTCGGCCAACGGTTTACCATCAGGTTTCATGGAATCGAGCACCTGGTTTTTGCCGAGGACCACCGAGCCTTCAATCGGCACCGCGCTGTAGGCACCGGCTAATGCGTGCATATCTTTAACGCCGCGCATCACCGGATGCTTCTTATGTTCCGGCACCACAAACATGCGTGTGCTGAACTTGTGATTTTTTCCGTAATGGCCTGCTCCTTCGCGCGGTCGCCATGTTTCACCGAGTACCTGACGTCCAAAACCCCAGTCATACTTCTCGTCGCGCGAATTGAAGTTGTAATAGGCGTATTTGCCCTTTAGGCCGTTAAAAGCATGCGTGGTGGTGCGCAAACCAAGCACGGGACCACCGCGATCGAGGTACGCGGTGAATTGCTTCATCCATGCATCGCTCGGTGCCAGGAAACGCAGGAAGAGAAACATCATGTCCGCATCCTTGAGTGCCTCGATGCCGGGGACATTCGAGGAGCCCGCCTTGATGTGACCGTTTTCATCGAGCCCAAAGAGCACGGTGCACTTGAAGCCATAGCGCTTGGCCAGGATGCGCGCGATGGCCGGGCAGGTTTCCTCGCCGCGATACTCGTGGTCGCTAGCGATGAAGACGATGTGTTTGCCCTTACCGGGCCCTTCAGTGCCCTCATAGACCAGCGGTCCAGCCACGGCAAAGGCGGCCAAATGCAGGAAGAGAGCGAGTACGATATGGATGGTTTTCATTTTTTAAATCAGATTATTTGATTTGGAGAATGCCGAGCTTGCGGTAGTCGATCGCCATGTTGCGGTTGCCGTGCAGTTGAATGCCGATGGGGCCTTCCGGGATGGCCGAGTTGCTCTTGTAGGTCATCACCTTCTCGCCCTGCAACCACACGGTGTATTCCTTGCCGATGGCCTGAATGCGCATGTGGTTCCATTCCTTTGCCTTCAGCAGCTTCTTGATATTCTTGGCTTCCACCGGATAGCCCTTGCCGGGGATGTAGGGCGAGCAGGTCATATCGCGCTTGAGCGAACCGCTGATGCCGATCTGGATCTGGTCTTTGTTGCGCACGTGCACGCCGCTGTCCACCACGCCTTCACCAAAGCGGAACTCCAGCTCCATCATGAAATTGCCGTACGCCTTTTCCGTCCATAGCACTGAGCCCTTCTTCTTCGGGCCACTTTGAATTTTCAAGACGCCATCAACCGCCTTATACCAGCCGGCCGCGTCATTGCCCGCGGGCACCTTCCAGCCGGAAAGATCCTTGCCGTTAAACAGCGGTTTCAAAACCGGCTCCGCAAAAGCCCCGCCGGCCAACCCGGCCCACAACAACACACCCAAAAGCTTGGAGTACATGCGCGCAGTGTGCCCGATCCGGTCCGTGAAGCAAGGCTTCTTCGCCCCCCTAACCTTACCAAACCCCCTCGCCTGCACGCCGCAGTTCGAAAACTCAACGCCCAGCGCGAAGTCAAGACGCCCAAGCACCCATGAATTTTGATGCGCTTTATCCGATGATTGACAAACCAAAAGCCATCCCGAACGGTGCGGCCTATCCAAATAAAATGATGCACTTTCGTTCCTACTCCTCAATAACGGGCTTCGTTGCGGCAATATTCTGTCTCACATTTTCCATCCCAACCCTGAAGGCCGAACGGCCCAATGTGATTGTCATCATGAGCGATGATCAGGGCGGAGGCGACTACGGGTTCATGGGCAATAAAATCATCCGCACCCCTGAGTTGGATGCCATGGCCAACAAGAGCGGACTGCTTACCAAGTTCTATGTCAGCCCGGTGTGCGCGCCGACTCGCGCCAGCCTGATGACGGGCCGTTACAACTATCGCACACGGTGCATCGACACCTACGTGGGCCGGGCCATGATGGACCCTGATGAGGTGACCATCGCAGAACTCTTGCGCGCCGCCGACTACCGCACCGGCATATACGGCAAGTGGCACCTCGGCGACAACTATCCCATGCGCCCGATGGACCAAGGCTTTCAGGACAGCCTCGTCCATCGCGGTGGCGGGATTGGCCAGCCTTCCGATCCCATCGGGGCCGAAGGCAAGTACACCGATCCCACGCTCATCAAAAACG